>CAYPDO010000470.1:0-4083 GCA_964409495.1 uncultured Bordetella sp. | reverse complement strand
CCCTCGCCCAGGTCGTCGACCGACAGCACGAACGGGTAGTTCGTGCGTTCCTGGCCGCTGATCACGGCCATGTCGTCGTCGGCGTCTTCGGCCGGGCCGGCCGGGGGCGCGTCACCGCCGGCCGCACTGTGCCGGTAGTTCAGCAGCGACGAGAACAGCGGGGCCGGCGCGCGCACGGCGCTGCAGCGCTGGGCCAGCGACAGCGGCGCATGCTCATGGCGCAGCAGCGAGGCCAGCCGGTCGTGCGCGGCCAGCAGCCCGGCCTGGACGCTGCCGTCGCCCACGCTCAGGCGGATCGGCAAGGTGTTGATGAACATGCCCATCACGCGGCTGGCCTGCGGCCCGCCGTGCATGCGGCCGAAGAAGACGGTGCCGAACACCACGTCCTGCCGCGCGGTGGTGCGGGCCAGCACCAGGGCCCAGGCCAGGTGCATGAAGGCCGCCGGGCTGACGCCCAGGGCCCGCACCTGCTGGCGCAGGGCCAGCGACAGCGCCTGCGGCAACAGGCTGGTGCTTTCATGCACGTCGGCACCATCGCCACGCGTGTCCAGCAGCCCGAAGGGTGCCGTGGGCGCATCGATGTCGGCCAGCATCTCGCGGAAGAAGGCCTCGTGCTCGGCCTTGTCCATGCCCAGCCGGCCCTGGGCCACGAAGTTGCGGAAGGGCACGGGCACCGGCAGCTCATGGGCACGGCCGGCCTCGATGAGCTGGGCCTCCTCGATCAGCAGCTCCATCGTGGTGTGATCCACGGCCAGGTGGTGCGCCTGGATGTGCAGCAGCCAGCGGCCCTGGGCGGCATCTTCGGCCAGGTGGCAGGCCAGCATGGGTGCGCGGCTCAGGTCCAGCCGGGTGTGCTGGGGGTCGAAGCGCTGTTCCAGCTGGGTGGCGATGTCGCCATCGGCCGGATCCAGCGCCAGCTCGGTGACCGGCAGCTCGGCGCGGCGCCACACCACCTGCATGGGCTCGCCCAGGCCGTGCCACACCATGCCGGTGCGCAGCACGTCGTGGCGCTGGATGCACTGGCGCAGCGCCGACAGAAAGCGCTCCAGCCGCTCGCGCCGTGCAAAGGCCAGCAGGATGGGCAGCAGGTACGGATCGCCCTCCTGCGACATCATGTGATGGAACAGGATGCCCTCCTGCAAGGGCGCCAGCGGGTAGATGTCCTGCACGTTGACCGCGCCACCGGGCACCTGCGCGACGATGTGGTCGATCTCCTGCTGCGTCAGCCGGGCCAGGCTGATCATCTCGGGCGTGATGCGAAAGCCCTTGCGCGATGCCGAGGCCGGTTGCACCGGCTGCGCCTCAGGCGAGGCTGGCGCTGTTGGCGCTGTTGGCGCCGCACCCGCTGCGGCGCTGTCGCGCTGGCTCAGGTGCTGGGTCAGTGCATCGCGGTTCGCCTTCAGGCGGCTGGCCAGCTCGGCCGTCATCGCGCCCTTGGGCGCACGCACCACCAGTTCGCCCTTGTCGAGCAGAACCTTGATCTTCTTGTCTTCCAGCTCATCGAGCAGGGTATCGAAACTCACAGCCGGAACTCCTCGAATTCATCGTCGCTCGGCTCATCGTCGAGCTGCGCAGGGATCAGATTGGCGGGCACGGCCACATCGCCGCTTTCGGTGCCGACGGCGGCCGCCAGGTCGGCCAGGGCATGGGCGGTGAACAGGGTCCGGATGTCGACGAACATGTTCTGCACCCGCATGCGCTCGATCAGCTGGATGGCCAGCAGCGAGTGGCCGCCCAGCTCGAAGAAGTTGTCGTGCCGTCCCACCTGGTCGATCTGCAGCAGATCGGCCCAGATGGCGGCCAGCTTCTCCTCGGTGTCGCCGTTGGGGGCCTCGTAGGCGCGTCGCGCCACGGCACCGCCCTCGGGGGCGGGCAGCGCGCGGCGGTCCAGCTTGCCGTTGGGGGTGAGCGGAAAGCTGTCCAGCCGCACATAGGCCGACGGCACCATGTAGGGCGGCAGGTTGGCCTGGGCCAGGGCCCGCAGTTCCTCGGCCATGGCCGCGCCCTGGTAATAGGCCACCAGGCGCTTGTCGCCCGGCACGTCCTCGCGGGCCAGCACCACCACCTCGTCCACATCGGCCGCACGGGCCAGCTGGGCCTCGATCTCGCCCAGCTCGATGCGGAAGCCGCGGATCTTCACCTGGAAGTCGTTGCGGCCCAGGTACTCCACCGTGCCGTCGGGCAGCCAGCGGCCCAGGTCACCGGTGCGGTACAGGCGTTCACCCGGCTCGAAGCGGTTGGCCACGAAGCGTTCCGCGGTCAGCTCGGGCCTGCGCAGGTAGCCGCGGGCCACGCCCGCGCCACCCACGTACAGCTCGCCGGTGACACCGATCGGTGCCGGCTCGCCCTGGGCGTCCAGCACGTACAGGCGCAGATCGGGAATGCGCTGGCCGATGGGGCTGGGCCCCGGGCGCTCGGTGTCGGCCGGGCGCAGCGGGCAGTAGGTGACGTGCACCGTGGTCTCGGTGATGCCGTACATGTTCACCAGCTCGGTCTGTGCGTTGACCTCGCGCTCGTACCAGGGCTTGAGGGTGCGCAGCTCCAGCGCCTCGCCACCGAAGATCACCGTGCGCAGGCTGTGCGGCTGCGGGCTGCCCGCCTGGGCGGCCGACAGCTGCAGGAAGGCACTGGGCGTCTGGTTCAGCACCGTCACGCCCTGCGTGCACAGCAGCTGGTGGAAGTCGGCCGGCGAGCGCGCCACATGCAGCGGCACGATCACCAGGCTGCCGCCATGCAGCAGCGGGCCCCAGATCTCCCACACCGAGAAGTCGAACGAGAACGAGTGGAACAGCGTCCAGACATCGGCCGGCCCGAAGCCGAACCAGGGCTGGGTGCTGTCGAACAGACGCAGCACGTTGCGGTGCTCCACCATCACGCCCTTGGGCTGGCCGGTGGAGCCCGAGGTGTAGATCACATAGGCCAGGTGCTCGGGCCGGGTGGGCGTGTCGGCCAGCGGCGCCAGGTCCTGGCTGGGCAGCGCGGCCCAGCGCGCGGCGTCGGCCTGCAGGTCCAGCACCTGCAGCCCGGCGGCTGCGGCCTGGTCGATGAAGGCCTCGCCCAGGGCCAGGCGCCCGGCGGCGTCGCACAGCAGGGCCACCGGCTGGCTGTCCTGCAGTGTGAAGTGCAGCCGGTCGGAGGCATAGGCCGGATCCAGCGGCACATAGGCGCCACCGGCCTTCAGCACGGCCAGCAGGCCGACCACGGTGTCAAAGCCGCGGTCCACGCAGATGGCCACCAGCGCGTCGGGGCCCACGCCCAGCGTGCGCAGGTGCCCGGCCAGGCGGTTGGCCCGGGCGTTGAGCTCGCCATAGCTCAGCGTCTGCCCGTCCAGCCGCAGCGCCACGGCCTGTGGCGCGGCCGCAGCCTGCGCCTCGAACAGCTGGTGCAGGCAGGGCTCGGCCTCGCCGATCGGCAGGTCGCAGCGGCCATCGGGCAGCAGCTGGTTCCACTGCCGCAGGGTCTTCTCGCGTTCGTCGGCCGGCAGCACCTCCAGCTGCAGCAGCGGCCGCTGGGGCTGATCCTGCAGGGCCTGCACCAGCGATGCCAGCGCGGTCTGCATGAAGTCGCAGATGCGCTCGGCGGACACCGGTGCGCTGACCTGGGCGGTGAGCACGAAGTCTTCGCCCACGTCGTCGATGGACAGCGTCAACGGGTAGTTCGTGCGCTCCTCGCTGAAGCGCAGCTCCATGCCCTCGTCCGCATCGGCAGCGTCGGCCACCAGGCGCTGGGCCTCCTCGGGCAGGGTGCCGTCGGCGTTGGCGATCACCTGGCCGTAGCGGTAGTTCAGCAGCGCGGTGAACAGCGGCAGCATGGCCTCGACACCGCTGCAGCGCTGCGCCAGGGCCAGCGGGGCGTGCTCGTGCCGCAGCAGGTCGGCCAGCTGCTGGCGCGTGCGGCGCAGTGCCGAGACCACGTCCACATCCGCCAGGCTCACGCGCAGCGGCAAGGTGTTGATGAACAGGCCCATCACGCGGTCGGCATCGGCCCCGGCCTGCATGCGGCCGAACAGCACGGTGCCGAACACCACGTCCTGGCGCCCGGTGCTGCGGGCCAGCACCAGGGCCCAGGCCAGGTGCATCAGGC
>CAYPDO010000469.1:0-4085 GCA_964409495.1 uncultured Bordetella sp. | reverse complement strand
CCCTTCGAGGGCGCGACGCAGGGTGTGCCGGTTGACGCCGAAGCGTTCGGCCAGGGCCTCCACCGAAACCGACCCCTGGCGCTGCACCTCGTCCAGCAGTTCGGCCTGGCGGGGGTTGGGCGTCATGGCGCGCGAGGCTAAACGAAACGATTCGAAGCAAGGTCAGGGTAAACGCGGCGTGCAAACGAACGCAAACGAACAAGAATCGCGGCCAAACGAAAACCAAGGAGCCTGGGTGAGCGAGTCGCACTGCGACGTGCTGGTGGTGGGCGGCGGCATCAATGGCGCCGGCATTGCGCGTGACCTCGCCGGCCGCGGCCTGAAGGTGCTGCTGGCCGAGCGCGACGATCTGGCGCGCCACACCTCGTCGTCCAGCACCAAGCTGATCCACGGCGGCCTGCGCTACCTCGAGTACTACGAGTTCAACCTGGTGCGCAAGGCGCTGGCCGAGCGCGAGGTGCTGCTCAGGAGCGCGCCGCACATCATGTGGCCGCTGCGCTTCGTGATGCCGCACGACCCGTCGATGCGGCCGGTGTGGATGATCCGCGCCGGGCTGTTCCTGTACGACCACCTGGCCCGGCGCGAATGGCTGCCCGGCAGCACCACGGTGAACCTGCGCCAGCACCCGGCGGGCGTGCCGCTGAAGCCGGGCTTCACGCGCGGCTTCGTCTACAGCGACGGCTGGGTGGACGATGCCCGCCTGGTGGTGCTGAATGCCATCGATGCCGCCGCGCGCGGCGCCACCGTGCTGACGCGCTGCGCGGTGATCGATGCGCGCCGCGGCGGCGCCGGCTGGCAGGCCACGCTGCAGGCCGAAGGCGGCGCGCCGTTCCAGGTGCAGGCACGGGCGCTGGTGAATGCCGCCGGGCCCTGGGCCGGCGAGTTCCTGCGCGACCGGGCGCGCCTGGCCAGCGCGCGCGCGCTGCGCCTGGTCAAGGGCAGCCACATCGTGGTGCCGAAGATGTTCGACCACGACCACGCCTACATCTTCCAGAACCCCGACCGCCGCATCATCTTCGCCATCCCCTACGAGGGCGACTTCACGCTGATCGGCACCACCGACGTCGAGATCCAGGGCGATCCCGGTGCCGCATGCATCGACGGTGACGAGACCACCTACCTGTGCGCGCAGGCCAGCCGCTACTTCGCCCGGCCGCTGCAACCGGCCGACGTGGTGTGGAGCTACGCCGGCGTGCGCCCGCTGCTCGACGACGAATCGGGTGATGCCTCGGCCGTCACGCGCGACTACCTGCTCGAGTTCGACGGCGAGGCCGGCGCGCAGGGCGGCAGCGCGCCGCTGCTCACCGTGTGGGGCGGCAAGATCACCACCTTCCGCAAGCTGGCCGAAGAGGCTGCCGACGAACTGGTGCGCCGCCTGGGCGGGCCCGAGGGTGAACAGCGCGCCTGGACGCGCGAGGCCCAGCTGCCCGGCGGCGACCTGAGCGGCTGGATCGGCAAGGCGCAGCGCCCCGATGCCGACATCGCGCGCTTCATCGAGGCCATGGCGCGGCGCCACCCGCAGCTGCCGGCCGCGGTGCGCGCACGCTGGGCCCGCGCCTACGGCAGCCGCGTGGCCCTGGTGCTGGCCGAGGGCGAGGCCGCAGGCGCCGAGGTGGCGCCGGGCCTCTACGAATGCGAACTGCGCTACCTGCACGCCCACGAATGGGCGCGCAGCGCCGACGACGTGCTGTGGCGGCGCAGCAAGCTCGGGTTGCACCTGAGTGCGCCGCAGCGCGAAGCGGTGGCGCAATGGTGGGCAAGGGCCTACCCTGAACAAACACGGCAACAGGCCAGGGGCCAGGAGACCTTGTGGAATTGACGCTCGACGGCATCACGCACCGCGTGGATGCCGCCACCCACCTCTACCCGCTGAGCCTGGCCCTGCAGCCCGGCACGGTGAGTGTGCTGCTGGGCGCCACCCAGGCCGGCAAGACCACGCTGATGCGCCTGATGGCCGGGCTGGATGTGCCCACCGAGGGCCGCGTGCGCGTGGACGGCCGCGATGTCACCGGCATGCCGGTGCGAGACCGCAACGTGGCCATGGTCTACCAGCAGTTCATCAACTACCCGTCGATGACGGTGGCCGACAACATCGCCTCGCCGCTCAAGCTGCGCGGCGGCATGGACCGTGCCGCCATCGCCGCGCGTGTGCAGGCCCTGGCCGAGCAACTGCACATCGAGCCCTTCCTGCAGCGCCTGCCGGCCGAGCTGTCGGGTGGCCAGCAGCAGCGTGTGGCGCTGGCCCGCGCGCTGGCCAAGAAGGCGCCGCTGATGCTGCTGGACGAGCCGCTGGTCAACCTCGACTACAAGCTGCGCGAGGAGCTGCGCGACGAGCTCTCGGCACTGTTCGCTGCCGGCAACTCCACGGTGGTGTACGCCACCACCGAGCCCACCGAAGCCCTGCTGCTGGGCGGCTGGACCGCCGTGATGGACGCCGGCGAGCTGCTGCAGTACGGCCCCACCGCCGAGGTCTTCCACCGCCCGGCCAACCTGCGCGTGGCACGCGCCTTCAGCGATCCGCCGATGAACCTGATCAGCGGCGGCGCGCAGGCACTGGGGAGTCCGCTGCCCGACAGCCTGGCCGCCGCCACGCCCGACACCACGCTGGGCGTGCGCGCCGGCGCGCTGCGCGTGCAGCAGCGCCCGGGTGACATCGCGCTGCCTGGCAGCGTGGAACTGGCCGAGATCTCGGGCTCCGACACCTTCGTGCATGCGGCCACGCCGGCCGGCGAACTGGTGGTGCAGCTCACCGGCGTGCACTACTTCGAGCTGGGTGCGCGCATCACGCTGTACCTCGACCCGCAGCAGGTCTACGTGTTCGCGGCCGACGGGCTGCTCAAGCGGGCGCCCGCGGTGCTGGGAGTGAACTGACATGGCCCGCATCGACCTCGACCTGGCGCACAGCTACAAGCCGAACCCGCAGCAAGACAGCGACTACGCGCTGCTGCCGCTGAAGATGACGTTCGACGACGGTGGCGCCTATGCGCTGCTGGGCCCCTCGGGCTGCGGCAAGACCACCATGCTGAATATCATCTCAGGCCTGGTGGCGCCCTCGCACGGCACGGTGCGCTTCGGCGATGACGACGTCACGCGCAAGTCGCCGCAGCAGCGCAACATCGCCCAGGTGTTCCAGTTCCCGGTGATCTACGACACCATGACGGTGGCCGAGAACCTGGCCTTTCCGCTGAAGAACCGCGGCGTGCCGGCCGATCGCATCAAGGCCCGCGTGGGCCAGATCGCCGAGATGCTGGAGCTCTCGGGCCAGCTCAACACCCGCGCCGCCGGCCTGGCGGCCGACGCCAAGCAGAAGATCAGCCTGGGCCGCGGCCTGGTGCGTGACGATGTCAGCGCGGTGCTGTTCGACGAGCCGCTCACGGTGATCGATCCCCACCTGAAGTGGCAGCTGCGGCGCAAGCTCAAGCAGATCCACCATGAGCTCAAGCTCACGCTGATCTACGTCACGCACGACCAGGTGGAGGCGCTGACCTTTGCCGATCAGGTGGTGGTGATGACCCGCGGCCGCGCGGTGCAGGTGGGGTCGCCCGATGCGCTGTTCGAGCGCCCGGCGCACCGGTTCGTGGGCCACTTCATCGGCTCGCCGGGCATGAATTTCCTGCCCGCCATGCTGCTGTCCGGCGCGCGCGCCCCGGCCGGCGCGGTGACGCTGGGGGTGCGCCCCGAATACGTGACGCTGGCCCAGGCCGGCGCCGCCGGCGCGCTGCCGGCCACGGTGGAGCGCGTGCAGGACATCGGCACCTACCGCCTGCTCACCGCCCGCGTGGGCGCGCAGGGCGAGCATGCGGTGCGCGCCCGCCTGGCGCCCGAGCTGAGCGTGCCGGCCGTGGGCAGCAGCACCTGGCTGGGCCTGCTGGGCAGCCATGCCTGCTGGTACGGCGCCGACGAACAACTGATCGACGCCGCGGCGCCGCTCGCCAACCTGGAGGCCCGCGCATGAAGCCGGTCAACCAGAAGGCCTGGTGGCTGGTGCTGCCGGTCTTCATCTGCGTGGCCTTCTCGGCCATCCTGCCGCTGATGACGGTGGTGAACTACTCGGTGCAGGACATCATCAGCCCCGAGCGCCGCGT
>CAYPDO010000468.1:0-4096 GCA_964409495.1 uncultured Bordetella sp. | reverse complement strand
CGGCGCGGTCGCGCTGGCGGAACAGGCCGTACACATCCTTGTCCTGCAGCCGGCCTTCGAAGCGCAGGCCCAGCACCGCCTTGCCGGCGGGCAGGGCGCGCGGCAGCCGCAGCTCGATGCGTTCGTCGTCGCGCATCTGCACCCGCACCGTGGCGCGGTGGGCGCCGGTCTCGGCCCAGGCCGCGGTGATGCGCAGGTCCTTGGCGTGCAGCAGCAGCGTGCTGGCGGGCCGGCTCAGCGCGAGGTCGATCTCCACCTCGCCGCGGTGATCCGGCTGGGCCGGATCGACCGCCAGCGACAGGCGGTAGGCGGTGGGGCGCACGCCCTCGGGCAGGCGCATCGGCAGTGCGGTGGCGGGCGTCACCCGGGCCACTTTGGCAGCCTTGGCCGCCTTGGCGGGCGGGCGCGCGGCCGGCCTGGCCGGGGCGGCGGTCTGTGCCAGCGCGGCCACGCCGGGGCCCAGCGCCAGCGCGGCCACCAGGGCCAGCGCCAGCGGCCGCAGCGGCAGGCGGATCGTCTGGCAGATGGCAGCCAGCTGCGCCGGGCTGGCGCTGTGTGGAAGGTGTGGGGTGAGGCGGCTCATGGGCCGGCACTGTATGCCGGCTGGCGCGGGCCTGGCCCATGTGCCCGCGCGGCGTCCCGAGTCTGATCGATCCACCTACACTCCTTGCCCTCATGCCCGCCACGCCAGACACCCCCGACAGCGGCTCGCCGGCCGAGCGCGTCGCCGCGCTGCGCGCCCAGCTGCAGCACCATGCCCACCGCTATTACGTGCTGGATGCGCCTGAGATCCCGGATGCCGAGTACGACAAGCTGTTCCAGGCCTTGCAGGCACTGGAGGCGCAACACCCCGCGCTGCGCAGCGCCGATTCGCCCACCCAGCGCGTGGGCGGCGCGGTGCTGGATGGCCTGCAGCCGGTGCGGCATGCGGTGCCGATGCTGTCGATCCAGACCGAGACCGACACCACGGCCGAGGGCGCGCGCGCCTTCGATGCGCGCGTGCGGCGCGAGCTGGGCCTGGCCGACGATGCGCCGCCCATCGGATACCACGCCGAGCTCAAGTTCGACGGCCTGGCCATCAACCTGCGCTACGAGCACGGCCTGCTGGTGCAGGCCGCCACGCGCGGCGACGGCGAGACTGGCGAGGACGTCACGCACAACATCCGCACCGTGCGCGGCCGGCGCGGTGCGGGCGGGCAGATTCCGCTGCGCCTGCTGGGCTCGGCCGATGCGCTGCCGCCGGTGCTGGAGGTGCGCGGCGAGGTCTACATGCGCCGCGACGACTTCGAGGCGCTCAACGAGCGCCAGCGCGCGCGTGGCGACAAGACCTACATCAACCCGCGCAATGCCGCGGCCGGTGCGGTGCGCCTGCTCGATTCCACCCAGGCGGCGCAGCGGCCGCTGAGCTTCTTTGCCTACGGCCTGGGCGAGGTGCAGGGCTGGAACCTGCCCAGCACCCAGCACGGCCTGCTGGCGGCGCTGGCCGCGCTGGGCCTGCCGGTGGCCCGCGAGAACGCGGCGGTGCAGGGCGCCGAGGGCCTGGTGGCCTTTCACCAGCGCATCGCGGCGCAGCGCGACGCGCTGCCGTTTGACATCGACGGCGTGGTCTACAAGGTCGACAGCCTGGCGCTGCAGCAGCAGCTGGGCTTCAAGACCCGCGAGCCGCGCTGGGCCGTGGCGCACAAGTACCCGGCGCAGGAGCAGGCCACGCGCCTGAACGGCATCGACGTGCAGGTGGGCCGCACCGGCAAGCTCACGCCGGTGGCCAAGCTGGAGCCGGTGTTCGTGGGCGGCACCACGGTGAGCAATGCCACGCTGCACAACCTGTTCGAGCTGCGCCGCAAGGGCGTGCGCGTGGGCGACCAGGTGATCGTGCGCCGTGCCGGCGACGTGATCCCCGAGGTGGTGGGGCGCCTGCCCGGTGCGCGCGCGGCCTACGTGCCCAACTTCCGCATCTGGCCGCGCGTGTGCCCGGTGTGCGGCAGCCTGGCCGAGCGCGAGAAGGGCGGCATGGACTACCGCTGCTCAGGCGGCCTGTTCTGCCCGGCCCAGCGCAAGCAGGCCATCCTGCACTTCGCCAGCCGCCGTGCGATGGACGTGGAAGGCCTGGGCGACAAGCTGGTCGACCAGCTGGTCGACAGCGGCCTGATCCGCACCCTGCCCGAGCTGTACACGCTGGGCCTGGCCAAGCTCACGGCGCTGGAGCGCATGGGCGAGAAGAGCGCGATGAACCTGGTGGCCGCGCTGGAGAAAAGCAAGCGCACCACGCTGACGCGCTTTCTGTTTGCGCTGGGCATCCGCCAGGTGGGCGAGGCCACGGCCAAGGACCTGGCGCGCCACTTCGGCAGCCTGGACCGTGTGATGGACGCGCCCGAGGCCGAACTGCTGCAGGTGCCCGATGTGGGCCCCATCGTGGCCCACAGCATCCGCAGCTTCTTCGACCAGGCGCACAACCGCGAGGTGGTGGAGCTGCTGCGCGCGGCCGGCATCGCCTGGCCCGAAGGCGAGGGCGCCACCACCGTGCCGCAGGTGCTGGCCGGCAAGACCCTGGTGCTCACCGGCACCCTGCCCAGCCTGGGCCGCGACGACGCCAAGGCGCTGATCGAAGCCGCCGGCGGCAAGGTGGCCGGCAGCGTGAGCAAGAAGACCTTTGCCGTGGTGGCGGGAGAAGAAGCGGGCAGCAAGCTGGACAAGGCGCGCGAGCTGGGCATCACCGTGCTGGATGAAGCGGGCCTGCAGGCGCTGCTGGCCGGTGCGGTAACCCCACCGGCACCGGGCAACGACACGCCGGCATGAGCCAGGCCGGCATCTGGGAGGCGGTGGCCATCTTCGCCACCGTCTACCTGGGCATGGTGCTCGGCGGCCTGCCGCGCTTGCGGCTGGACCGCACCGGCGTGGCCCTGCTGGGCGCCATCGCGGTGGTGGGTTTCGGGCTGATGACGCCCGAGGCCGCGGCCCAGGCCATCCACCTGCCCACCATCGTGCTGCTGTTCTCGTTCATGGTGATCTCGGCGCAGATGCGCCTGGGCGGTTTCTACGGCGCGGTCACGCGGGCCATCGTGGCGCTGCCGCTGTCGCCGGCGGCGCTGATGGCGGTGGTGGTCGGCGTGGCGGGGCTGCTGTCGGCGGTGTTCTCCAACGACATCGTGTGCCTGGCCGTGGCGCCGGTGCTGGCGCGCGCCTGCCGCCAGCGCGGGCTGGACGCCGTGCCTTACCTGCTGGGGCTGGCCTGTGCGGCCAACATCGGCTCGGCCGCCACGCTGATCGGCAACCCGCAGAACATGCTGATCGGCGAGGTGCTGCAGCTGCCCTTTGGCGCCTACGTGCGCGACGCGCTGCCGCCGGTGCTGGCCGGGCTGCTGGCGCTGTGGGCGCTGCTGGCCTGGCCGCTACGCGGCCGGCACACGGTGCCGCCGTCACCGGGCCGGGCGTCGCCGCTGCCCGGCCCGGTGGCGCCCGGCGCGACCGACGAGGAGCCGCCACTGGACCGCTGGCAGACCGCCAAGGGCCTGGCGGTGGCCGGCGCGCTGGTGGGCGTGTTCCTGTGGGGTGGCTGGCCGCGCGACGTGGCGGCGCTGGTGGGCGCGGGCGTGCTGCTGCTGAGCCAGCGCTTTCATTCCAGCCGCGTGATGAGCCTGGTGGACTGGGAGCTGCTGGTGCTGTTCATGGGCCTGTTCGTGGTGAACGCGGCGTTCGCGCGCACCGGGCTGGCGCAGCAGGCGGTGGCCGCGCTGGCCGCGCAGGGCGTGGCCCTGGCTGAGCCGCTGCCGCTGATGGCGGTCACGCTGGCGCTCAGTAACCTGGTGTCCAACGTGCCGGCGGTGATGCTGCTGCTGCCGGTGGCCCAGGGCGCACCGGCGCCGGCGCAGCTCGGGCTCACGCTGGCGCTGGTGTCCACGCTGGCCGGCAACCTGCTGATCGTGGGCTCGATCGCCAACATCATCGTCATCGATGCCGCGCGCCGCGAAGGCATCGCCATCGACTGGCGCCGCCACGCGCGCACCGGCGTGCCGGTCACGCTGCTGACGCTGGCCCTGGCCGCAGCCTGGTTGGCCTGGCGCGCCGTTTGACGACAATCCAGCAGCCTTCCACCCCC
>CAYPDO010000467.1:0-4108 GCA_964409495.1 uncultured Bordetella sp. | reverse complement strand
GCCGGCCGCGCCGCGGCCGATGCCTACCGCGAGCTGCGCCGTGCCCAGCACCGCGCCCGGCTCGACGAGCAGCCCACCCAGGTGCCCCCCGAGCAGATGGCCGCCGAGCGCGATGCCGTGCTGGCGGTGTGGCACGCGGTGTTTGACTGAGCGCCCCGCGGCCTGGCTGGGCCTGAGCGCGCTGGCCGCGCTGGGCGCGCTGGCGCTGGCCGCCGCGCCGCCGGGCTGGCAGGCCAAGCTGGACTGGGCGCCCGAACTGGCGTTCAGCCAGCCCTGGCGTGCCATCACCGCCGCCTGGGTGCATCTGAGCCACCTGCACCTGCTGGCCAACCTGGCCGGCTGCGCGCTGGTGGCGGCGCTGGGCGCCGCGGCCGGCTGCGGCGCACGCGCCACCGTCGCCTGGGCCCTGGCCTGGCCGCTCACCCAGCTGGCGCTGCTGGCGCAGCCGGCGCTCGCACGGTATGCCGGGCTGTCGGGCGTGCTGCACGCCGCGGTGGCGGTGGTGGTGGTGCAGCTGCTGGTGGCAGAGCGCGGGCGGCGGCAGGCCGTCGGCGCCGCGCTGGGCGCCGGCCTGCTGGCCAAGCTGCTGCTGGAGGCGCCATGGCAGGGCCCGCTGCGCCAGGTGCCGGGCTGGGACATCGCCATCGCGCCGCTGGCCCACAGCGCCGGCGCCGTGGCCGGCGGCGTTTGCGCAGCCCTGCTGGGCGTGGGGCGACACCGACAATCGCCGCGATGAGTCCCGCCGCGCCCGAACGCAAGACCCATCTCGACGGCCTGGCCATCGCCAGCCTGGTGCTGTGCTGCGTGCTGTGGGGCCTGAACCAGGTGGCCAGCAAGCTGACGCTGGCCGACATCCCGCCGCTGCTGCAGGCCGGCAGCCGCTCGCTGGGCGCCGCGGCGCTGGTGGCGCTGTGGTCGTGGCGGCGTGGCATCCGGCTGTCGCCGGCGGCCAACGGCACCGGCCGGGCCGGGCTGCTGGCCGGCACGCTGTTCGCCGTCGAGTTCGCCTGCATCTTTCTGGGCCTGCAGCACACCACGGCTTCGCGCATGGTGGTGTTCATCTACCTGGCACCCTTCGTGGTGGCGCTGGGCATGCCCTTCACCGCCCGGGCCGAGCGCCTGGGCCGGCTGCAATGGGCCGGTTTGCTGGCGGCCTTTGCCGGCGTGGCCTGGGCCTTTGCCGAAGGTTTCCAGGCCCCCAGCGCCGGCGCGCAGCAGTGGTGGGGCGATGCGCTGGGCGTGCTGGCGGCGCTGCTGTGGGGCTGCACCACCCTGGTCATCCGCGGCTCGCGCCTGGCCACCGCGCCCGCCGAGCAGACGCTGTTCTACCAGCTGGCGATCTCGGGCGTGCTGCTCACCGCCGCCTCGGCGCTGGGTGGCGAGGCCTGGCCGGCGCTGGCCGCGCTGCGCGCCCAGGCCTGGTGGCTGATGGGCTTCCAGACCGTGGTCGTCACCTTCGCCAGCTACCTGCTGTGGTTCTGGCTGATGCGCCACTACCCGGCCACGCGCCTGGCCGCGGGCACCCTGCTCACGCCGCTGGCCGGACTGGCCGCCGGCGTGCTGCTGCTGGGCGAGCCGCTCACGCCGCGCCTGCTGCTGGCCTGCGCCGCGGTGGCGCTGGGCATCGTGGCCGTGAACCGGCCGCCCCGGGCCCGCTGAGCGCGGCCCGGCCCGCCCGCCTCACCCACGGCCTTGCGGCTGTCGCCTGCGTGCCGCGCCCATGGCGGGCCGCCGCCTAGACTGCCGTCCACCCATCCACCGGATCGAAGGAGACTTTCCATGCTCACGCTGTGCGGCTTTGCAGTTTCAAATTACTACAACAAGGTCAAGCTGGCCCTGCTGGAAAAGGGCATCCCGTTCACCGAGGAGCTGGTGATGACCGGCTCGAAGGACGAGGCCGTGCTCGGGGCCACGCCGCTGGGCAAGGTGCCGTTCCTGAAGACGCCGCAAGGCGCGCTGTGCGAAAGCCAGGTGATCTGCGACTATCTGGAGGCTGCCTACCCGCAGGTGCCGCTGATCCCGGCCGACCCCTTCGCCGCGGCCAAGGTGCGCGAGCTGTGCACCTATGTCGACCTGCACCTGGAACTGGTGGCGCGCGAGCTGTATGCCGAGGCCTTCTTCGGCGGCAAGGTCAGCGACGACACCAAGGACCGCGTGCGCAGGCAGCTGGCCAAGGCGATTCCCGCGTTCCAGCGGCTCGCGAAGTTTAGCCCCTACCTGGCCGGCGAGCAGTTCACGCTGGCCGATTGCGCGGCCTATGTGAGCCTGCCGCTGGTGGCCGTGTCCACGAAGAAGGTGCTGGGTGAAGACCTGCTGGCCGCCGCCGGCGTCGACTGGAAGGGCTATGCCGGCCTGATCGCCCAGCGCCCGCATGCGCAGAAGGTGGATGCCGACAAGAAGGCCGATGTGGCGCGCATGGCCGCCGCCGCCAAGGCCTGAGCGCGCGCCATCCCCCGGACAGGTCGCAAACGTTCAAGACCCGCGGGCCGGCTGCGGGCATGATCGGGGCTGCGCCTGCAGCCTGCCATGCCCCGCACGCCCGATGAAACCGCCCGCCTGATCGCGCCGCCCGCCGGGCTGCGCGGTGCGCTGTACGCCCTGCTGGTGCGTGACACGCGGCCGCTGGGCGATGCGCTGCCGCCTGCGCAGCGCATCAACCGCTTCCCGGCCCTGCCCTACTGCGGCATCACCTGGATCCTGCAGGGCGGCGTGCGGCTTGAATCACCGGCCGGCCACCCCGATGCCGGGCCGCTGTCGCCGGTGTTCGTGTCCGGCCCGCAGAGTGCCCCCTTTGCCACGCGCGACGAGGGGCCGATCCACAGCTTCTGCGTGGTGTTCCACCCGCATGCCTTCGCCGCGCTGAGCGGCCTGCCGGCCAGCGCGCTGCGCGACCGCCACCGCCCGCTGGCCGAGGCCTTGCCGCCCGACTGGTCGGCGCTGGGCCACGCGGTGCACGTGGCCAGCAGCGACGAGGCCCGCATCGATGCTGCCGCCGCCTGGCTGCTGCCGCGCTGGCGCGCCGCGCGCGGCCGGCTCGACCAGCGCCTGGCCGACCTGCCGCAGGTGCTGCGCGGCCTGCCGGTGCGCGCCGCGGCGGCCTGGCTGGGCTGCAGCACCCGGCAGCTGGAGCGACGCAGCCTGCAGGCGCATGGCCTGAGCCCGCGCGAGCTGCGCAGCATTGCGCGCGGCCACGAGGCCGTGCTGGCCGACGAGCCCGGCCAGGCGCTGGCCGACGCCGCGCAACACCATGGCTATGCCGACCAGCCGCACATGACGCGCGAATACCGCCGCCTGATGGGCGAAAGCCCGGCCGAGCTGCGCCGGCACCTGGCCGGCGATGACGAAAGCTGGTGGCTGTACCGGCTGCGCCGCCACGGGCGCCTGTAGCGCTGGCCGCGGCTGCGGGCGGTCAGGCGGGCTGGGTGCCGGGCGCCGCGCCGCCCGCCGCAGCGGTGGCCGCTGCCACGCGTGCCGTCACTTCCTTGCGGAAGCGGTTGAGCTCCTGCACGCTGGCGAAGCTGCGCTCCATCAGCAGGCTCAGGTTGTGCAGGATGCGCTCGACGACCTTGTTCTCCCACACGGCGTCGAACTGGATCTGCTTGTCCAGCCACTGCTCGAGCCATTGCGGATCGGGCAGGCGGCTCTGGATGGTGTCGCGCGGGAACAGGCGCGCGTTCACGTGCAGGTTGGTCGGGTGCAGCGCCTGCGCCGTGCGGCGCGCGCTGGCCATCAGCACGCCCACCTTGGCGAAGGCGGCGCGGGCGTCGTCGCCGAAGCGGTTGAGCGCCCGCTTCATGTAGCGCAGGTAGGCGCCGCCGTGGCGGGCCTCGTCGCGCGCCAGCGTCTCGTAGATAGCCTTGATCACCGGCTCGGTGTGCCACTCGGCGGCGCGGCGGTACCAGTGGTTGAGGCGGATCTCGCCACAGAAGTGCAGCATCAGCGTTTCCAGCGCCGGGGCCGGATCGAACTCGAAGCGCACGGCGTGCAGCTCCTCCTCGGTGGGCACGAGGTCGGGGCGGAAGCGCCGCAGGTATTCCATCAGCACCAGGCTGTGCTTCTGCTCCTCGAAGAACCACACGCTCATGAAGGCGCTGAAGTCGCTGTCCTC
>CAYPDO010000466.1:0-4115 GCA_964409495.1 uncultured Bordetella sp. | reverse complement strand
CATGGGTGCGCGGGCTGGCTTCCGACGCGCGGAAGACCACCGTGTTGCCGCAGACGATCGGGTAGGCGATGGCGCGCGCGGCCAGCACCACCGGGCCGTTCCAGGGCACGATGCTGAGGATCACGCCCACCGGCTGGCGCACGGTCATCGAGATCGCGCCGGGCTTGTCGGTGGGAATGGTCTCGCCCTGGATCTGCGTGGCCAGCGAGGCGGCCTCGCGGAACACGTTGGCGGCCAGGTAGACGTTGAAGCCGGCCCACAGGCCCGACGCGCCCACCTCGGCGCCCATGGCCTCGATGAAGGCCGGCGTGCGCGCCTCCAGCGCATCGGCAGCCTTGAGCATGATGCGGCGGCGCTCGGACGGCGGCGAGTGGCGCCAGGCGGCAAAGGCCTTGGCAGCCGACTCGACGGCGGCCACGGCGTCATCCACGCCGCCGGCGGCCGCGCGGGTGACGACCTCGTTGCTCACCGGATGGCGGCGCTCGAAGACGGTGCCGGCCTTGGCCGGACGGCTCTCGTTGTCGATCAACAGTTGGGCTTCCATGATGCAGGTTCCTTGGGTGGGATGAGGGGGCGCAGCGAGCGGGCGGCTCAGCTGCGCTGGGTGAGGATCTCGGCCATGCGCTCGCCGATGAGCACGCAGCTGGCCATGGTGGCGACGGAGGCGATGCGCGGCATGATCGAGCTGTCGGCGATGCGCAGGTTCTTCACGCCGTTGACGCGCAGCTGGGCATCGACCACGGCCTGGTTGTCCTTGCCCATGCGGCAGGTTCCGGCCTGGTGGAAGTAGGTGGTGGCGCCGTCGCGTACGAAGTTCTCCATCTCCTGCCCGCTGAGCTTCTTGCCCGGCGCCACCTCGCGCTGGACAAAGGCGCTCATCGCCGGCGAGTTGCCGATCTCGCGCGCCAGCTCGATGCCGTAGGCCAGCGCCTTCACGTCGTCGGGGTGGCTGAGGAAGCGGGCGTCGACGATCGGCCGGTCGGCCGGGTTGGCCGACTTCAGGCGCACCTCGCCGCGGCTCTTGGGCGCCACCAGGCCGGCGCACAGCGCCCAGCTGGTGTTGGGCGGCGAGAAGCGCTTGCCGACCACGTCACTGGCATAGGGCAGCTCGATCTGCACCAGGTTCACGTCGGGCGAGGCCAGGCCGGCCTGGCTCTTGACGAAGCCGGCCGCGTTGGCGGCGCTGTTGCGGTGGGGGATGTGCTCCTTGGGCTCCCAGATGCAGCCGCCATGCAGCAGGTGGTCCTGGAAGTTCTGGCCCACCTCGGGCGCGTGCACGCGGGTCTGGATGCCGTGGCGCTTGAGCTGGGCCTCGTCACCGATGCCGCTGAGCATCAGCAGCTTGGGGGTGTTGATGCCGCCCGAGCAGACGATGACCTCGCTGCGCGCCTCGATGCGCCGCGGCCCGGTGCTGCCGCCCAGTTCCACGCCGGTGGCGCGGGTGCCCGCGAAGCTCAGGCGGTCGACATGGGTGTTGACCAGCAGCGTCACGTTCTTGCGCGACAGCACCGGGTACAGGTAGGCGCGGGCCATGCTCTGGCGCCGGCCGTCGCGGATGATCTGGTTCATCAGCGCAAAGCCGGCACTGGCCTCCTCGCGGGCGCCGTTCTGGTCGTCGAGCACCGGCAGGTTCAGGCTGCGGCAGGCGGCCAGCATGGCCGGCGCCAGCGGGTGCGGGTTGGCAGCGGGCTGGCACCACACCGGGCCGCCCTGACCGCGGTAGCGCGCATCCGGCTTGCCCTGCCAGTTCTCCACACGGCGGTAGATCGACAGGCCATGCTCGTAGCCCCAGGCCTTGTCGCCGCTCTCGGCAGCCCAGTGCTCCAGATCGGCCTTGAACGGGCGCGCCCAGATCGTGGCGTTGATGCTGCTGCCGCCGCCCACCACGCGGCCCATGTGCTCGGGGATGGCGCGGCCGTTGGTGCCGGCCGAGGGGATGGCCACGTCCTTCCAGTCGCGCTCGCTGCCCAGGTTGGTGAACCACACGCCCGGGTCCATCACCGAAGGCGCCGTGTCCCAGTCACCGGCTTCCAGCACCAGGATGCTGGCATCGGGCTTGGCGGCGGCCAGGCGGCCCACCAGGGCCGAGCCGGCGCTGCCGGTGCCCACGACGATGTAGTCGTAAGCGGGCTGCAGCGCCTTGGCGCGCTCGGCCTGGTTGGCGCGGATGGCGTCCAGCTCATCGGCCAGCACCTGCAGGCTGGGGCCGGCTAGGCCGGCGGCCGTGGCGGCGCGCAGGAAGCCGCGGCGGTTGATGCGCCCGGCAATCAGGGCCTGCTCCAGGCGGTCCAGCCAGGTCGGGTCGGGTGTCAATCCAACATCGTTCTTGCTCATGCGTGTCTCCAACGTTTGGTGCGATCGGCGGGTCGCGGGCCAGCGGGCTGCCCTGCGACGCGGGACCGAACGGTAGAGGGCATGACCCGTCGGCACGAACCTCGGGTTAACGCGGGGTCGGGCGTGTTCTGTTTGGGAACACGCTGACGCGCCTTCAGGCCGCGGGCGATCCGTCGCGGCCCCTGGCACCGCGCAGGCGCCGGTAGATGAGGCCCCGCGAGACACCAAGCCGTGCCGCCGCCTCGGACACATTGCCACCGCAGGCCTGCAGCGTCTGCTGGATCAGGTGCAGATCGGATTCACGCAGCCGCTGGGGCGAGGCCGGCGTGGCCGTCGCCGCTGTGGGTGCGGGTGCGGGTGCGGACGGCGCTTCGGTCGCAGCCACCGCCGGCGCGGGCTCGGCGGGCGGCGCGGCATGCCAGGCCGGCGGGGCCACCGGGAAGGGAAATGGCGCCACCGCCACCATGCCGCGGCGGCCGTCGGGTGCACGCATCTCGGCCCGTGCCCACACCTGCAGGCCGTTTGGCAGGGTCAGTGGCGCGGCGCCGGTCAAGGGCAGCGCAGCCAGTTGCTGCCAGGCGAAGGCAGGCGCGGGCTCGGCGGGCTCTCGCCGCGCTGGCGCTGTGCCTGGTCCGCCTGGCCCGCCCGGCGCGCTGGCCCCGAGCAGGCTCTTGGCGACCCCGTTTTCCCAGGCCAGGCGGCCACCCAGGTTCACCCCGATCAGGCCCACCATCGCCGAGTCCAGCAGTTCGGGTGCCACCTGGATGCGGATGACCAGGTGCTCGGTCGACTGCGCCAGCAGCAGGCGGCTTTCGATGGCCCCGGCATACAGGCCGACCACCGCGGCAGCGTCGAATGCAAACGGGATGCGCTCGCTGGACAGGTCGAGCACGCCGGCCAGCCGGCCGTGGATGTCGCGGATCGGCGCGGCGGCGCAATGCATCTCCTGCACGCTGTCGAAGAAGTGCTCGCCGCCCAGCACGCACACCGGCTTGCCGGTGCGTGCCGCAACACCGGGCGCCGTGGTACCCACGGCATCTTCCGACAGGTTCACGCCCAGGCGCGTGGCCACCGGCATCAGCTCCTCGTGCGAGCGGCCCACGCAGGAGGCGCCGATCAGCACGCCCGAGGCGTCGGTCAGCATGGCCGCGCAGCTGGTGGCCGACAGTACCGTTTCCAGCCGCGGCAGCTCATCCATCCAGGCCTGGCGCAGGTGGCGGTTCTTCATCAGCGCCAGGTGCGTGCGGCTGGCCGTCACCGGCTGGAACTCGGCGCGCTCGCGCGGGCTGCCCAGCAGGCGCAGGCAGCGCGCCCAGGATTCGAACACCGCCTCGCCCACCACGCCGGTGGGTGCCTGGCCTTCCTCGAAGAAGCGCTGGCGCGCCTGCGCGATGCGGGCCGGCCTGGACTGGGGAAAGAGCGTGTGCGGCAGATGGTTCATGGCAACCCGAAACCGGCCGCGCCGCGCGCCCGCGCGCAAGGCTTCAGACCGGGGCGCCATCCTGCCTGCTGCACCGCCCCGGCGCCAATGGCGCGGCGCGAATGTGGTGCATCACTGGCGGTGATGCAGCGGGCGGCAGCTCACTCCGCAGGTGCGGTCTTGTCCTCGCCGAACAGGTCGAACACGATGCCGCGCAGCCACTGGTGCACCGGCGAGCGGTGCACCTTGGCATGCCAGAACACGTTGATCGCCACCTCGGGCAGATCGAGCGGATGCTTGCGGAACGTGAGCTCGAAGGGCTCGGCCAGGCGCTCGGCCAGCCGTTCGGTCACCGTGGCCA
>CAYPDO010000465.1:0-4153 GCA_964409495.1 uncultured Bordetella sp. | reverse complement strand
ATGCCGCCGAAGCGGCTGCCGATGGTCTCGACCTGCAGGTCCAGCAGCAGCGTGGCCAGCGTGGCCAGCACCAGAGCCACGATGGTGCCGGGCACATGCGCGGCCAGGCGGCGCAGCCGGTCGATCAGGCCGACCGGCCCCACCGGCATGCTGTAGCTCTTGGGCCACAGCACCACCAGCGCCAGGCAGCCCAGGCCGATGACCAGCGCTGCCGGGTTCAGCGTGTGGGCGTGGCGCGCCAGCACCGCGATCTGGCTGAAGAAGTCGCCGGGCATCTTGTCGATGGCCAGGCCCAGCAGATCCTTCACCTGGCTCAGGCCGATCAGCACCGCAATGCCGTTGGTGAAGCCGATGACGATGGACACCGGGATGTAGCGCACCAGGGCGCCCAGCTTCAGCCAGCCCATCACGAACAGCAGCGAGGTGGCGATCAGCAGGTTCGCCAGGCCGTAGCGCTCGATGATGCCGTAGACGATGACGATGAAGGCCCCGGCCGGCCCGCCGATCTGCACCTGCGAGCCGCCGAGCGCCGAGATCAGGAAGCCGGCGATGATGGCGGTGAACAGCCCGGCCTCGGGCTTGACCCCGCTGGCGATGGCAAAGGCCATGGCCAGCGGCAGGGCGACGATGCCCACCGTGAGGCCGGCACCGACATCGGCGCCGAAGTTCTGGCGCGTGTAGCCGTTCAGCGCATCGCGCAGACGCGGGCGGAACGGATGAAGCTGGAAGGGAAGTGGCAAGTGGCCTCCGGCAGGGGTGGGCGGTGAACGACGGGGTTCAGCGCCGGAGGGCCGCCATGCTGGATGCGTGACAGGTAGCGTCGGCGGGCGGACAGACGAGCCGCACGGGGGCCGACAGCAGAGCAGGCAAGCATGACACGAAGATGCTATCACTCGGGCCGGTCCCGGCAACCCCCGACAACGCGTTCGGTCTTGCCGGCAGGGCGCAGCGCTTTGCCGATACGATGGAGACCGCCCGTTGGTTCACGGCGGGCTGTGGACGCACACATGCTGAAGACGGTAGTGGTGGTCGACGACAGCGACGTGGATCTGCTGTTCGCCCGCATCATGCTGGAGCGTTCGGGCGCGGTGCGGCAGCTGCTCACCTTCGAGTCGGCGCCTGCGGCGCTTGATTTCCTGGCCGGTGCGCAAGGCCGGGCGGTGGATCTGATCCTGCTGGACATCCACATGCCGGGCATGAACGGCTTCGAGTTCCTGCGCCGCCATGAGCAGGATTGCGCCGCACGCGGCCAGCCGGCTGTGCCGGTGGTGATGCTCAGTTCGTCGCCCGACCCGGCCGATCGCGCGCGCGCCGCGCAATATCGCTGTGTGCGCGACTACCTGGTCAAGCCGCTGGATGCGGAGGCCGCGCGTGCGCTGGCCGTGGCGCACTGAGCGCCTGGCCGCCGTTGCGCCGCAAGCCGGCCGGCAGCGCAACGGGCGCGTGATGGCCGGCCTGGTGCTCAGCGCCACCTTGCTGGCCGGCTGGGCACAGGCTGCCGCGGCGGCGTCCGGGCTCAGCGCCGAACAGCAGCAGTGGCTGGCGCGGCACCAACCGCTGCGATTCGGGCCCGAGCATGACTACGGCCCTTTCGTGTTCCAGCACGCCGACGGCCGGCTGGACGGCCTGTCGATCGACATGCTGCGCCTGGTGCAGGCGCGCACCGGCGTGCAGGTGGCAGAGCAACCGGCGGCGCCGCTGCGCGAGCTGCTGGCGGCGGCGCGCGCGCGCCGGCTCGATCTGCTGTCGTCCTTGCGGCCAACGCCCGAGCGGGCGCAGTATCTGCGCTTCACCCAACCCTATGTTGCGGTGCCGGCGGTGCTGGTGCGGCGTGCCGACGATGCGGTGAAGCCGCTCGCCGCGCTGGCCGGCCTGCCGGTGGCGGTGGGCGAAGGGTATGCGGTGGCATCGGTGATGCGCCAGCGCCACCCCGCCGTGCGCTGGGTGCCGGTGGCCGACGATGGCGTGGCGCTGGCGGCGCTGCTGCGTGGCGAGGTGCAGGCCGTGGTGGCCGATGTGGCCAGCGTGGCCTTCCTCAGCCGCACGCGGCAGCTGACGGGCCTGCGCGTCGACGGCCCGGTGGGCTTCGAGTACCAGCTGTGCTTTGCCGTGCGCTCGGACTGGCCGGAACTGGTCGAGATTCTTGACCGCGGCATCCAGCGCGTGGGTGCGCGCGAGCGCCAGCGGGTGCTGGACCGCTGGCTCACGCCCCTGGCCACTGGCGACGACGGTCTGCCGCCGGCCGTGCTGTGGGGCCTGGGCCTGCTGGCGCTGCCGCTGCTGGCGGGCGCGGCGCTGTGGCTGCGGCGCCGTGCCGGGCCTGGCCGTCCCGGCGAGCGGGGCACGCATGGCTGAGGGCATCACCGGCTTCGACGCGCTGCCGCCTCCGCCTGCCGGCGACGGGTCTGGACGGCGGCCGGACCTCGACGACGACCTGCCGGCGCCGGCGCGCCTGGGCCTGGCGGCCGTGGCCCTGCTGATGCTGCTGGGCCATGGCGCCGCCGCCATGGTGTCGATCGCGCTGAGCCGCGAGCCGGGCTCGGTGGCCAATGTCTGGTATGCCAATGCGCTGGCGGTGGTGCTGCTGGTGCGTCAGGCGCCTGCGCGCTGGCCGCTGCTGCTGGCCTGTGCCGGCCTGGCCAATGCGGCGGTCAACCGCTGGTGGGGCGATGGCTGGCCGATGATCGGCCTGCTGCTGCTGCCCAACCTGCTCGAGATGGCGCTGGCGGCCTGGTTGCTGCGACGCGCCGGGCTCACCCAGGCCCCGCTGCGCACGCCCGCGGTGCTGCTGCGCGTGCTGCTGCATGGTGCCTTGCTGCCGCAACTGCTGGCCGCCATGCTGGTGGTCGTGCTGCTGGGCCTGCGCGGCGCGCCCGACGCCTGGCTGGTCGGCCTCACCTGGCTGGAGGGCAGCACCATCGGCGCGGTGTCGGTGCTGCCCTTCGGCCTGGCCATCGCGCCCCATCCCTGGCGCGCGCTGGCGGCCATCCTGGCCGACCTGCGGGCCATGCTGATGCTGCCGCTGGCCGTGGGCCTGACCCTGCTGTGCCTGGCCACCATGCCCTATCCGTTCGTGTACGCGCTGCTGCCGCTGATGGTGGCGGCCATGCTGCTGGACGGCAGCGCAGTGGCGTTGCTGACCCTGGCGGTGTCGCTGACGATCGCCGTGGCCCTGGGCACCGGCGTGCTGCTGCCGCCGCCGGCCACCGCCGAGTGGCAGCTGGGCCTGGTGTATCTGGCGGTGGCGGCGGTGCTGGTGCCGGCATTGCTGCTGTGCTCGGCGGTCTGCGCCTGGCGCGAGGACCACGCCCGTCTGCGCCAGCGCACGGCGCAGCTCGAGCAGGCGCACGCCGGGCTGCGCCAGTTCGTGCATGCCGCCTCGCACGATCTGCGCGAGCCGCTCAATGCGATCACCCAGTTCAATGCGCTGGTGCAGGCCGACCATGGCGCCCAGCTGCCCGCGCCGGCACGCGACTGGCTGGCCCTGGTGAGCCGCGAGGCGGCGCGCATGCGCAGCGTGCTCGACGACGTGCTGCAGTACGCCCAGGTGCAGCGCCTGGCCTTGCCACCGCCCGGGCCGGTGGCCCTGGATGCGCTGCTGGCCCAGGTGCTGAGCGGGCTGCCGGTGCCGCAGCAGGCCTGCGTGCAGGTGGCGCCGTTGCCGGTGGTGGCCGGTCATGCGCCCAGCCTGAACCTGCTGTTCGGCCATCTGCTGGGCAATGCGCTGAAGTTCGTGGCGCCGGGCGTCGCGCCCGAGGTGCGCGTGTACGCCCGCGCGCAGCACGGCTGGGCGGCGGTGGTGGTGGCCGACCGCGGCATCGGCATCGCCGAGGACGCCCAGGCGCGGCTGTTCAAGCCCTTCCAGCGCCTGCAGCGCCATGCCGACTACGAGGGCACCGGCCTGGGCCTGGCGATCTGCGCGCAGGTGGTGGCCGCGCTGGGTGGTGACATCACGCTGCACTCGCGCCCTGGGCAGGGCACGCGTGTGCAGGTGCGGCTGCCGCTGTGGACTGGTGCGGCGGGCGACGCGGCCTGAGGCAGGCCGCCCGCGCCGGCGCTCAGCGGATGCGCATGCCGGGCTGTGCGCCGGCGTCGGGCTCGAGGATGAAGATGCCTGGCGCGGCCTTCTCGTCGGCATGGCTGGCGGCCAGCA
>CAYPDO010000464.1:0-4178 GCA_964409495.1 uncultured Bordetella sp. | reverse complement strand
CACAGGTAGACCTCCTGGCCGTGGGCTGCCAGCTTGGAGACGAAGGGCTGAACCTTGGTCGTCGGGTGGCACGTGTTGCCGCCGTAACCCCAGAACGACACGCCGGCATCCTTCAGTTCGCGCTGCTTGCGCGCGATGATGTCGGTCAGGGTCTCCTGCGCGTGGACGCCGACCTTCATGAAGATGAAGCCCGCCCCTGGTTGTAGCTGGTAGGACATCAGGTCTTCTCCAGGTATTCGATTTCGTAGGTTTCGCTGGGCGCCTTGCCGTAGTCGACGCGACCCTTCTCGCGAACGTAGCGCACGTGCAGCTTCTGCTCGCGCCCGTAGAAGTTCTCCAGCCTCGCACCATGAAGCTCGTAGCTCTTGGCCACAGGCACCCGGCCAGGTTCCGAACGGATGAAGAGATTGCAGGACCGCAACTCCGGCGCGTCGTCGAGGTGGTACAGGTGAACCTGCGACTGCATCTCCTGCACGAAGAACCCCATGTTGCCGGTGAACGTCTGCGTCGCCTTCAGCACACGCCTCGCCCAGTCGAGCTTCGGGTCGTCGGCGATCACGATCACGCCTTCGCCGTCACCGCGCAGACCTTCGATCCCGCGTTCAGCGAACACCTTGACGCTCTCGCCGTCGTTGCTCGCTCCCCAGGGCGGGTTGGTGTAGAAGGCATCGAACTGCCCCATCAGATCGTCGGGAAAGGCGTCGATGCAGTTGTACAGGCGGGCGGTGATCACATCGCTCAGACCTTCCTTGTCGGCGAACCGCTCGACGGCATGGACGATCCGTTCGTCGAAGTCGACCAGCTGGATTCGCTTCGGGCCATAGCTGAAAACCTTGCGCTGGCGCAGGTAGGCGATGCACAGACTGATGGCATCGCCATCGCCGACGAAGAGCAAGTCCTTGCCGTCAAAGCGCCGAGCGATGTACTCGGACTGCATGACCATGTCGCCAGCCTTCATGTAAATCTGGTCGAACTCACGAAGCGGCATCGGCCGGTTCTGGATCACGTCCGAGATGGCATTGACTGCATGCCGCAGATCAAGTCGTTCCGCCTTCATCGACCCTCCCGAATCGAAGCCTGTTGTGCGGTAAATGATCGCAGATTTGGTCGTACCGAATTGCTGCCCTGCCAGACGGATAGCGTCATCAATGTTGATGATGCCGGCGCGCTACCGACTCTGCGGCTCGACTTGCCTGCAGCTCTTGTTAGAGCGGTGTCGGTCACGCATCGACGGACTCGCGGGCCAGCGCGATGTTTGATTGCACGCTCACTTGCTCATGCAGAGACCTGTGTCGCCCGCCAGAACGCACGTACGTCCGTCCCCCATTTCAGCCCCGCCGCCGCAACTGCCGCCGGCAGGATGCGCCGCATGCGTTCCTTGTTGAGGTTCGTGTCGACGTACCAGCCGTCCACCAGCGTGCGGCTATAACGCTGCGCGAAAGCCAACGACTGGCCAGGAAACAGCTCGGCCCGCGTCCTCGCCACGTAGGCGCGCGTGGTTCCGTGCATCCCCATCGCTCTGGCCATCGCCTCGCGACGTTCCGGGAACTCCACCCAGAGCCGGCGCAGCAAGTCGATGTGGATGTCGATGTAGTTCCAGTGCGTCGTCATCGCGCCCCGGTACTCCAGGCCCGGCCCGATCGTCTTCGGGCGCGGCCTGGCCTGCACGGTCTCCGGTCTCGTGATCCTGTCCAGCTCGCTGGTCAAGCTGTCGCGCCGTTGCTTCAGAGTGGCCAGCCAGGTCTGTGAGGCCTGGATCGCCGACTCGATCTGCTCCAGCTCCTTCAGCGGAAAGACCGACTGGGGCTGCGCGTTCGGGATGATTGGTTGCATCACTTCCTCCAAAGGCGGCGGGTGCGGTGCCCCACGGTGATCGTGCGGCCGTCGGTGGTCTTCACCTTGTAGGCGTCGAACCACTCGGCCAGTCGTGCAACGGGGCGGCGTCCGAGGTCTCGCTCCATGCTTCGAATGCTGTCCTTGTTCAGGTAGAGCACCACGCCGCCACGCCCGTCGTGCTCCTCTTGCCCGTAGAGGTCGAGCAACTGGTCGACCATCGGCGGGATGCCGCGTTGCTGAGCGCGAACCTCTGCGTGTCGCGTGTTCATGGCAGCGCCTCCAGGTCACCCAGGATTTCGTCGAGCTTCAGTTTGTGCGCCTTCGCGGCGTCGTGTTCCGGGATGCGCCAGTCCGGGAAGAAGCAGCTGAGCCCGTGCAGGTCGTGACCCATCACCTTCTGCTCGAAGATCGTGGTGTAGAGGCTGTCGGCCGGCATCGGCTCGCCAGCCAGCGACTTCTGCACCCGGATGGTCTGCCCGGTCGAGGGCTCGACGTAGTCCTCAAGGCCGGCGTCGTCGGCGAACATCTCCAGCCCGCACCGCACAGCCCAGAACGGATCGATCATCGGTTCGAGCGGGTAGAAGCCGTTCTGGAAGAACGGGCCGTCGTGCTTGTTCTCGCTCCAGACCTCGGTGCGCCAGCGCGACGCGTTGTCACTGAACAGCAGGGTGTCCACCACCTTCGGCGACGCGGCCAGCAGAAGGAACACGCGGTTGAAGAAGGCGTCCCGGACGATCCGCTTGCGGGCGCAGATTTCGTTCAGCCGCTGGGTCAGCTCGTGCGGCAGTGCCAGGCTCACGAGTTTGCGATCGAGCTGGTCCAGGCGCCCGAAGACGTAGTCGTAACTGGCTTTGGAGTTCGGGATCGAGACCTCCTGGTCCAGCCAGTCCAACTCGGTTTCCAGGACCTTGGCGAGGTACGCATCGCGCCGCAGGCACGCCGTCTCGATCTTCTCGTCGAGCTTCTCGATGATCGGCCGCCAAATCTTCACCGAGATTTTGGGGACCGTCTTCAGCGTCTTGGTAGCCACGTCGCGCTCCTGTCTTGCACCGTGGAACGAAGCTTAGGCGATTGGATGCGCCAAGTGGAGAAAGAGTTATCTTTATGCAACATGGCCAGCTTAGACGCGAGCGCGCCTAGGAGAACCGACCCGTCGACGAGGCCAGGCTGTATGCTTATCCAGTATGCTGGTCGACGTGGTGGAGCTGCGGTGTCGGGGGGTGAAGCGGGCCCGCGAGGAGGTTCTCTCGGCTACGCCGGTGCGCGGCCTCCTCTCGCTGAGCCCCGGCCGGCCTGGCTGGCACAGTGGCAGCCGCAATCCTCCGCTGATGGCCGGCGTCGTCCTGCCAGGCCGATCCGAGTGGGCGATGCCGCCCCTCGATCAAGCGCGCGTCACCGCCATCAAGAGAGGCTCCTTGCTGGTGGTGGGCCAGCAGGAGGCACGCACCGGCCGCAACTACGAGACCTTCAGGCAAACTTGGTGGTGCCGCGTCGTCGATGGCGGGGCAGCTTGACCTGCCCCCTTCCGCCGTACCAGTGTTTCGGCTGAAGCCCGGGTTGAAGATTACTGGATCTCGTTGGTTGTGTTGGGGTGGTGCGCGGCATCGCCGGCGAGCCGGCGATGCCGCGCCGCGAACTCCGCGGGCGGGATGCGTCCGATGGTGCCGTGCGGCCGGACCTCGTTGTAGTCTCGGCGCCAGTCGCTGATGACGTGGCGAGCCTGAGGCAAGGTCTGGAACCAGTGCTCGTTGAGGCACTCGTCGCGGAACTTGCCGTTGAAGCTCTCGATGTAGCCGTTCTGCATGGGCTTGCCGGGTTCGATGAGGATGTGTCGCACGCCATGGGACTGTGCCCAGGCGATGAACGCGCGGCTGGTGAACTCCGGGCCGTTGTCGGTTCGAACCGCTTGCGGGTAGCCCCGGAAGACGGCGGCCCGGTCGAGCAGCCGTGTGACGTACTCCCCCGAGATGCCGTAGTCCACGGTGAGGTCGATGCACTCGTGGCTGAAGTCGTCGGCCACCGTCAGGAACTTCAGACGCCGGCCGTTGGCCAGGCTGTCGCTGACGAAGTCCATGCTCCACACGGCGTTGACCGTCGTGGCCAGTTGCAGCGGCACCCGCTCCTGGGCGGGCCGCCTGGCCTTCTTGCGCTTGCGCACGGTCAGGTTCGCGGCGCTGTACAGCCGGTACACGCGCTTGTGGTTCACGCCCGGGAACTCCGGGCGCAGCAGGTCGTGGATGCGCCGGTAGCCGAACCGCCGCCGTACATGCGCGATCTCGATGATCCGGCCGGTCAGCTCGCGCGTGGCGGCATCGGCCTGCGGCGGGTGGCGGTAGCTGTCG
>CAYPDO010000463.1:0-4181 GCA_964409495.1 uncultured Bordetella sp. | reverse complement strand
CAGCAGCTTGCCGTTGACCACACGGGTGGCGCCGATCTGGATGATCTCGTCACCCTGCGCCGGGTTCAGGCCGGTGGTCTCGGTGTCGAACACGGTGTAGGTCAGCTCGCTCAGGCGGCGCTCGTCCAGCGCGCGCGCCTGCTCGCCGCTGCCGGGGCGGAACAGGTCGAAGTCGTAGTACTCGGGCCGGCTGTCGTGGTGCGGCGCGGTGCCGCCACGCGCCGCGCCGGCTGCCGCACTGCCGGTGCGCACCACCACCGCCTCGGCCAGCGGCAGCAGGAAGCGGAAGAAGGCCTGGTGGCGCACCCGCTCACGCTCGAACCAGAACTCGCCGCCATGGCGCTGCACCACCTCGCGCACGGCCAGCGGGCTGGTCTGGCCGCCTTGTGCGACCGGCCGCCCGGCCATCGGCATGGCATCGGTCTCCCAGGTCATCACCGTCTCGGTGCTCATGGCCTGGCCGGTCCAGATCAGGTCCAGGTGCGCCCGGCCGGGCTGCGGCGCCGGCGCCAGGCGCAGTTGCACCAGCCGGATCTCGTATTCATCGGCCAGGCGCTGGGCCAGGTAGCACAGCGCCTGCAGCAGCCAGAAGCTGTCGACCTGCAGCCACAGCCCGGCATCCACCTCGGCCGGCGCGGCGCGCAGCCCCGGCTGCAGCGCGCCGATGCGCTGCACCGCGGCGGCCACCAGGTCGGCGCCCAGCATGTCTTCCAGCGGCCAGCGGGTGCCGGCGCCGCTGCCACTTTGCCGCGCCACCTCGTCCAGGCGCGTGGCCATGGCCTGGGCCTCCTGGCGCACCACGGCCAGGAAGCGCTCGCGCTGCTCGGGCGCCAGATCGGGATACTCCAGCATCTCGGCGGCGGCCTGCAGGTTGCCGAGCGCGGCGCGGCTGCCTTCGGTCAGCTCGTGCAGCAGGCGGTCGCGCTCGGTCTCGTGGGCGAACTCGCGCGTCACATTGGCCAGCATAAGCACAAAGCCGGCCAGCGCCGGCACGGTGGTGCCGTCCGCCGGCGCGGCTTCGCCCACCTGCCGCACCGGCGCCATCTGCACGCGCAGCAGCTGGCCGGCGGCGGTGGTGGTGAGAAAGTGCGCCGAGGGCTGGGCCACGCCGCGGCCCAGCTGCTGGGCGATCTTCTCCAGCGCATGGGCCACCAGCTGGCGGTCGAACACGGTGTAGATCGATCGGCCCAGGCCGATCAGCTCGGCACCATCGGCCAGCGCCGGTGCGGCCGACAGCGCGCGGAACTGCGCCCGCGCGCTGCCGTTGTAGAGCAGCACCCGGCCGTCGAGGTTGCACACCACCACGGCCTGGCTCAGCTCGGACATCAGCGCGGCCAGGCGGCTGCGCTCCTGTTCGATGCCGCGGCTGGCCTCGCGCACCTGGGCGGCGATGTCGGCGCGCAGCTGGTCACGCTGGCGCACCAGCTGCGCGGCACTGGCGGCCAGGGCCTGCAGCGCGGGCGCGCCGCGCGGCTGCAACGGCGTGGCGGTGTCGGTGTCCAGGCGCACCTGCAGTTCCTCCTGCAGCTGGCCGGCCGCCGCCGGCCAGGCCGCCAGCAGGCGCTGGAGCACACTCACCACGGCCACCACGCCGAGCAGCCCGGCCAGCAGCAGCAGCGCGCCACGTGGCGCCAGCAGTGCGCTGAGCTGGCTGCGCTCGGCCGGCGCCAGCGTGGCCCACAACATGGCGGCACTGGCCCCCAGCCACAGCGCCAGGCCACCCAGCACCGCGGCCGCGGCGCGCGCCAGCGCCCGCAGCTCGCGTGCCTCGCGGGTGCCGGCAGCGCCCGGCCCGGCCCCGCCACCGACGCGGCCCGAAGCCTGTGTCATGCCGGGCGCTCCAGCAGCTCACGCAGCTTCTGCACCAGGGCCTTGGTGCCAAAGGGCTTGGTCAGGTAGGCGTCGGCGCCCAGCGCCAGGCCCTTGGCCACATCGGTGTCGCGGCCCTTGGCGGTGAGCATCACGATGCGCAGGCCGGCCAGGCTGTCGTCGGCGCGCAGCTGCTGGCACACGTCCAGGCCGCTCATCCCGGGCATCATCACGTCCAGCAGGGCCAGCGCCGGGCGCACCGCGCGCACGGCCTGCAGCGCCTGCGGGCCGTCGCGGGCCAGCGTCACCTCGAAGCCTTCGCGCTGCAGCAGGAACTCCAGCGAGATCAGGATGTTGGGTTCGTCGTCGGCGATCACGATGCGTGTGGCCATGGGCTTGTCTCCTGGATTCATGGTGTGTGTTGCCATGGCAGCGTGAATGCGAAGCAGGCGCCTTGTCCTGCATCAGCCTCCAGCCACATGCGGCCGCCGAAGTGCTCGACGATCTGCCGGCTGATCGGCAGGCCCAGGCCGGTGCCTGCCGGCCGGTGCAGCGCGTCGCCGCCCTGGCGGAACTTCTCGAAGATCAGCGCGTGCTGGGCCGCCGGCACGCCGGGGCCGTTGTCGTGCACGCGCACCGTGCAGCCCTGGGCGTCGGCCGCCAGCGCCAGCGTGACGCGCCCCCCCTCGGCGGGCACGAACTTGGCCGCGTTGGACAGCAGGTTCATCAGCACCTGCATCAGCCGGTCCTCGTCGGCCTGCAGCGCCGGCAGTGCCGCTTCGGGTGGCGGCAGCTGCAGCTGCAGCACGGCGCCGCGGGCATGGAACATCTCGGCGGTGGTGTCGGCAGCGCGCTGCAGCAGGGTACGCAGTTCGATGGCCGTGGTGCGCCACTCGGCGTGGCCGGATTCGATCTTGGCCATGTCCAGCACCTGGTTCACCAGGCGCGACAGGCGCTCGGTCTCGGCCACCACGATGGCCAGGAACTGCTGGCGCTGCGGCGCGGCCATGTCGGGGTCGTCGTGCATCAGCTCCGACAGCGCGCGGATGGACGTCAGCGGCGTGCGCAGCTCGTGCGTCACCGAGGACATGAAGTCGTCCTTCAGCCGGTCAAGCTCCTCCAGGCGCGCGTTGGCGGCGCGCAGCTCATCGGTGGCGCGGCGCAGCGCCTGCTGCTGCGCCTCGAGCGCCTGGGCATAGATGCGCAGCTGCGAGGCCTCGTCGAGCATGCGCAGCACGTCGTCCATGGCCAGCGGCTCTTCGTCGACCACCGAGGCCACCATCACCCGCGCCGAGGCCGCGCCGATGGCGCCGCCCAGCTCGGTCTCGACATGCTGCACCAGGCGTGCATCGGGCACGATCTGCGCCGCGTCGGCCAGGCCCTGCGCACGCGCATAGTCGTCGAACAGCCGCGTGGCGCGAGTGGCGCCCATGAAGCGCTGCGCCAGCGCGCGCAGATCGGCCAGCTGCGCGCGGCCGCGCCAGAAGGCCGGCGGCGCCGCCGCGTCCTCGTCCACCGCGGCCGCGTTGCCCGGCACCGCCATGGCGCTGGCCACGCCGGTGCGGCGGAACACGTCGACGAACAGCAGCGCCTGCGTGGCCTCGCGCGGCGTGGGCCCGCGCCACAGCGACACGCCCACGAACAGCGCGGTGTTGACGCCCAGGCTCCACAGCAGCGCATGGGTCAGGTGGTCGATGCCGGCCAGGCCCAGCAGGCGCTCGGGGGCCAGCAGCGTCCAGCCGCCCGGGCCGTGCAGCAGCCAGTCGGCGGCGCCGGTATCGGTCGCCAGCCAGCCCGACTTGGCCAGCGAGGGCAGCATCAGCGTGTAGATCCATAGCGCAAAGCCGCCCATCAGGCCGGCCAGCGCGCCGTTGCGCGTGCCGCCCTTCCAGTACAGCCCGCCCAGCAGCGCCGGCGCAAACTGCGCCACCGCTGCAAAGCTGATCAGGCCGATGCTCACCAGCGCATAGGCCTCGCCCGCCAGACGGAAGTACAGGTAGCCCAGCAGCAGGATGACGGCGATGGCGGCGCGGCGGATGCCCAGCAGCAGGCCGGTGAGATCGCCAGCCGGCACGGCGCCCGCAGTGCCCGCCCCCGGCCGGCCGCCGCGCAGCAGGCCCAGCCGCAGCAGCAGCGGCATCACCAGGTCATTGCACACCATGGTGGCCACGGCAATGGCCTCGACGATGACCATGCCGGTGGCCGCCGACAGCCCGCCGATGAAGGCCGCCAGCGCCAGCCCCGGCTGCCCGGCGGCCAGTGGCAGCGCGATGACGAAGCCGTCCGGCGCGCCCAGGCTGCCGCCAGGCCCCGACAGCAGCAGGCCGCCCAGCGCGACGGGCACCACGAACAGGTCCAGCAGCAGCAGGCAG
>CAYPDO010000462.1:0-4184 GCA_964409495.1 uncultured Bordetella sp. | reverse complement strand
CGCTTATCCGGCCTCGCTTCGATTGACACCATGACGCACCCCATCGCCGCCGGGTCCATCCCCGTTCAACACGACACGCTGCGCACCTGGGCCACCGCCTGCCTTCAGGCCGTGGACATGCCGGCCGACGATGCTGCCGAGCTGGCCGACAGCCTGGTGCAGACCAGCCTGTGGGGCGTGGACAGCCACGGCATCGCCCGGCTCACGCACTACCTTGACCGGCTTACGCGCGGCTCGATCAAGGCGCGGCCGCAGCTGCAGATCAACCGCACGGGGCCCTGCACCGCCCAGGTGGCGGGCGACGCGGGCCAGGGCATCGTGGTGGCGCACAAGGCCAACCGCCTGGCCATGGACATGGCGCGCGTGAACGGCATCGCCGCGGTGGGGGTGAACGACTCGTCGCACTGTGGCGCCATCGGCCTGTACACGCGGGCGGCGGCGCGCCAGGGCTTCGTGGCCTTTGCGTTCACGCATGCCGACAGCATTGCCGCGCCGCAGGGCGGCACGCGGCCGTTCTTCGGCACCAACCCGATCAGCATGGCATTCCCGCGTGAGGGCGCTGAGCCGGCCTGCCTGGACATGGCCACCACGTCGATCCCCTGGAACCGCGTGATGAATGCGCGGCGCGAGGGCCACCCCCTGCCGCCCGATGTGGCCATCGATGCCGCCGGCCAGCCCACCACCGATGCCCAAGCGGCCATCGCCGTCACGCCGCTGGGCGGCGCGCAGTACGGCCACAAGGGCTATGCGATGGCGCTGATGGTCGACCTGCTGTGCGGGCCGCTGAACGGCGCGCCCTTTGGTGCGCAGATTCCGCCGATGTTCAAGGATCTGGACGCGCCACGGCGCATCGGGGCTTTCTTCATCGTCATCGATCCGGCGCGGTTTGCCGGTGGTGCGACGCTGGCGGCCGTGGTGGCGCAGATGGCCCGGCAACTGGCGGCCGAGCCCGGCAGTCCGCGCATGCCGGGTGACCCGGAGCAGGCGCACGAGGCCCGGCGCCGCGTGGCCGGCATCCCGATCGAGCCGGCACTGGCGGCGCAGATGCGCGACTGGAGCCAGCGCCTGGGTGTGGCGCCGCCGCTGTGACCGTCGCATCGTGTCCAATCGGGGCATGCCCGATGACCGCAGCGACCCCACCGACCAGCGCCTGACCGAGCTCGAGATCAAGCTCAGCTTCACCGAAGACGCGCTGGACCGCCTGAACGAGGTGATCGTGCGCCAGCAGGCCCAGATCGATGCCCTGGTGCGCGAGGTGCTGGCGCTGCGCAGCCAGGCCGGAGCAGGCGATGCCGGCAGCGCCGGCTTTCGCAGCCTGCGCGACGAGCTGCCGCCGCACTACTGATGCCGGTGCCGGCGGGCGCCTGCGCCGCTCAGCCGGCCGCCGGCGTGGCGGTTGCTCCCTCGCCGCCGAACTGCTCATAGGCCTGCAGCGCATGCGCCGCGTACATCAGCGCCGGGCCGCCCCCCATGTACACGCACATGCCCAGCATCTCTTCCAGCTCTGCGCGCGTGCAACCCAGCTTCACCAGGGCCTCGGCATGGAAGCCCAGGCAGGGATCGCAGCGCGCCGCCACCGACAGTGCCATGGCGATCAGTTCCTTGGTCTTCTTGTCCAGTGCGCCCGCCTTGCCGGCCGCCTGGGCCAGCGCCGAGAAGCCGCGCAAGGTGTCGGGCACGTCGGCGCGCAGCTTGGCCAGCTGCGCCGACACCTCGCGGGTGATGTCGGGATAGGTCTTGCTCATGTTAATGCCCTACAGGGTATGTTCATGCGGCGATGATAGGGGCCCGGGCGGCCGCGCGGCGCCAAGCGCCTGTCCCCGGATTGACAGCGCGCAAGGCCCTTGATCGCCGACGCTCGGCGGTCTGCCATCCGAGGCCGCGCACGCGGCCATGCGTTCCGTCGATGAGCCTTGCCACGCGCTGGCGCGCCCTGTCCGATCATGCCCAGCGGCGCAGCGCCCACTGGAGCCCCACCACCCGGGGCTTGCTGTGGATCAGCGGTTCAGGGCTGATCTTCAGCATGCTCAACGCGGTCATGCGCGGGCTCACCCAGCACATCGATCCGTTCCAGGCGCAGTTCCTGCGCTACTTCTTCGGCCTGCTGGTGCTTCTGCCGGTCATGCTGCCGGCCGGGCTGGCGGCCTACCGGCCGCGGGATGTGCGGGCGCAGTTCAGCCGCGGCGCGGTGCACACGCTGGGTCTGTGCCTGTGGTTCATGGCGCTGCCGCGGATTCCGCTGGCCGACATGACCGCCATCGGCTTCACCGGCCCCATCTTCATCATGATCGGCGCGCGCCTGGCGTTCCAGGAGCCCATGCGCTGGGAGCGCTGGGTGGCCACGCTGCTGGGCTTTGCCGGCGTGCTGATCATCGTCGGGCCGAAGCTGTCGGGCTCGGGCGGGGCATGGCATCTGGTGATGCTGGCCTCGGCGCCGGTGTTCGCGGCCTCGTTCCTGCTCACCAAGGCCATGACCCGGCACGAGACCGCCGGCGTGATCCTGGTCTGGCAGTCGATCACCGTGTCCATCATCAGCCTGCCACTGGCCCTGTGGCACTGGCAGGGCATGAACGCCAGCCAATGGGCGCTGTTCGGCCTGTGCGGCGTGCTCGGCAGCGCCGGCCACTACTGCCTGACCCGCGGCTTTGCCGCGGCCGACATCTCGGCCACGCAGTCGGCACGCTTTCTCGATCTGGTGTGGTCGGCGGTGATGGGTTGGCTGCTGTTCACCGATGTGCCCAGCGCCGCCACGCTGCTGGGCGGCACGGTGATCAGCGCGGCCACGGTGTGGCTGGCGCGGCGTGAGTCGCAACGCCGCCAGGCGCCCGCGCCGCTGCCACCCGCCGCGCCGGCGTGCACGCAGCAGGCCGAGATCGAGGCCGAAGCCGAGGCCCGCGGCAGCCCCTGAGGCGGCAGCCCCGGGGTTTCCGCGGCGACGCCGGCAAATCTGACCGGTCAACTGTGTGGACCATCACATCTGATGGATGACAGCGCCATACAAACCGAGGCACCGGGTCCGAAGACAAGCACATCTCCGGCACCACGGAGCGGCCCGCGGCCGCGCCGCGTGCCGGCCTGTTGTTGACCCTTTGCCTGACCGAGAGACGTTGTATGTCCCATTTCGCGCATTGGCGCATCGGCCACCGACTGGCCCTGGCCTATGGCCTCATCCTGGCCTTGCTGGTGGCGGTGATCGCCGTCACGCTGCCACAGCTGTCCGCCACCGAGGCCGCCACCCGCACCATGCTCACCGAACAGGCTGAGCGCCTGTCGCTGGCGCAGGAGTGGCGTGAGGCCATTGCCACCAACTCGCAGCGCGCGCTGGCGCTGGGCCTGAGCGCCGATGACAGCCTGAAGGGGCACTTCGACGCCAAGATCAAGGCCACCACCGCACGCACGACCGAAGTGCAGAAGCGCTACGCCGAGCTCGAGACCACCCCCGAGGGCCGCGCCGGCCAGGAGCGGCTGGCCGAGGTGCGCAAGCGCTACCTCGACACCCGCCAGCGCCTGCTGGCGGCCCGTGGCAACACGGCCCAGGTGGGCGAGATCGGCGAGGAATTCAAGAAGATCGCCGAAGAGTACATGGGCGTGGCCCGCGATGTGGTGCAGTACCAGCAACGGCGCGCGCAGGCCATCGGCGACGAGGTGCACCAGGCGCTGTCGACCACCCGCGTGATGTTCCTGGGCGCCGTGCTGCTGGCGGTGCTGGTGGCGGTGGGCTCGGGTCTGGTGCTGGCGCGCTCGCTGTCGGTGCCGCTGACGCGCCTGCAGGCCAGCGCCCAGCGCATTGCCGAAGGCGATCTGAGCCAGAACCTGCCCGTCACCGGCGAGCGCTCCGAAGTGGGCCGCCTGAATGATGCGATGGCCCACATGCAGGCCGCGCTGCGCCAGCTGGTGCAGCAGGTGCGCGAGAGCAGCGAGTCGATCCGCATGGCCAGCACCGAGGTGGCCACCGGCAATGCCGACCTGAGCCAGCGCACCGAGCACACCGCCAGCAACCTGCAGCAGACCGCCTCGTCGATGGAGCAGATCGCCGGCACCGTGCGCCAGAGCGCCGACACCGCCGCCGAGGCCAACCGCATGGCCGACCAGGCGCACCATGTGGCGCAGCAGGGCGGTGACGCGGTGCGTGGCGTGGTCGACACCATGGGCGGCATCCAGGATGCGTCGCGGCGCATTGCCGA
>CAYPDO010000461.1:0-4206 GCA_964409495.1 uncultured Bordetella sp. | reverse complement strand
GCCGCACCGGCATGGCCAGCAGGTTCTCCATGGTGCCGCGCTCGCGCTCGCGGGTCATGGCCAGGCCGGTGAGCATGACCATGGTCATGGTCAGGATGGTGCCCACCAGGCCCGGCACGATGTTGTAGCGGGTCAGGCCCTCGGGGTTGTAGCGGCGGTGCACGCGCCACTCGAACGGCGCCTCGCCGCTGCCGGCGCGGCTGGCCAGCGCGCCGCCCAGATCGCGCGCCAGCGCCGTGCCGGCCAGCTGCGGCAGCGCGGCCAGCGCATTGCCCGAGGCGGCGGGGTCGGTGGCGTCGACGCTCACCAGCACGGCCGGCTTCTCGCCGCGCACGACGGCGCGCTCGAAGCCGGGCGGAATCACCACCATGAACTGTGCGGCGCCGGATTCGACCATCGCCGCCGCCTCGGCCTCGCCGAGCGGTGCGGCGTCAGCGCCCTGCACCAGCCGGAAGTAGCCGCTGTTGTGCAGCGCGCTGGCCAGGCTGCGCGCCATCGGCGAGGGCTCGGCCGCCACCAGCACCGTGGGCAGGCCCTTGGGGTCGGTGTTGATGGCGTAGCCGAACAGCACCAGCTGCATCACCGGCACGCCCACCGCCATCGCGAAGGTGAGCCGGTCGCGCAGCATCTGCTGGAACTCCTTGATGAAGATCGCCAGCAGGCGCTGCAACGAGAAGCCGGTGCTCATGCGAAGTTGTCCCTGGCCCGGCCCACCAGGCGCACGAAGGCGTCCTCCAGGTCGCTGGCACCGGCCTCGGCCACCACCTGCTCGGCGCTGCCATAGGCCAGCACCTGGCCGTAGGCGATGTAGCACAGCGCATGGCAGCGCGCGGCCTCGTCCATGTAGTGCGTGGACACCAGCACCGTGATGCCCTCGGCCGCCAGGCGGTGGATCTCGTCCCAGAACTCGCGCCGCGCCTTGGGGTCGACGCCGGCGGTGGGCTCGTCCAGCAGCAGCAGGCGCGGGCTGTGCAGCAGGCAGGCACTGAGCGCCAGGCGCTGCTTCCAGCCGCCCGACAGCGCGCCGGCCAGCTGACGCTGCCGGCTGGCCAGGCCCAGGCGCTCGAGCGCCGCATCCACCGCGGCGCGCCGGCCCGGCAGCTCGAACAGCCGGGCCACGAAATCGAGGTTCTCGCGGATCGACAGGTCGTCGTAAAGGCCGAAGCGCTGCGTCATGTAGCCCACCTGGCGCTTGATCTGCGCGGCCTCGCGCAGGATGTCGAAGCCCAGGCAGCTGCCGCGGCCGGCATCGGGCTTGAGCAGGCCGCACAGCATGCGGATGGTGGTGGTCTTGCCGCTGCCGTTGGGGCCGAGAAAGCCGCAGATGCGGCCCTCGGGCACCGTGAGGTCGATGCCGTCGACGACGGTGCGGCCGTCAAAGCGCTTGGTGAGCCCCGTCACCTGGATCGCCGGGCCCATGCCAGGCCCTTGGCCGACGCGGGCGTCGACCGGGCCCGCCAGGGGGGGCGGTGTCGCGACCTGGCTCATGGCGCCCGCCGCACGTCCAGCGGCTGGCCGGGCTTGAGCCGCTGCGCATCGGCCGGCGCGTCGGGCCGCGCCTCGACCATGAACACCAGCCGGGCGCGCTGGGCCTGCGAGTAGATGACCGGCGGCGTGTACTCGGGCTGGGTGGCGATGCGCGTGATGTGCGCGGCGATCGGCGCGCCGCAGCCGTCGCACTGCAGGTGCACGGCCTGGCCGGCCTGCAGCGTGCCCAGCTCGGTCTCGGCCACCCAGAAGCGCGCCTTCAGTGCGCCGGGCGGCAGCAGCGAGACCACCGGCGCGCCGGCCGGCACCCACTCGCCCACGCGGTAGTAGGTGTCGGCCACCAGGGTGCCCGCGGTGGCGCTGGCCGGCGCGTGCTGGGTCTTCTGCGCCAGGCGCCAGCGGCTTTGCGCCAGCGCCTGCTCGGCGGCCCGGGCGCCGGCATGCGCGGCGGCGCGCTCGTCGGGGCGCGCGGGCAGGCCGGCCACCTTCAGCGCCGCCTCCAGCTCGGCCACGCGGGCGGCGGTCTGCGTGGCGGCGGCCTGCGCATCGTCCAGGCTGGCCGGCGAGATGAAGCCCTGCGCCACCAGCTGGCGCTGGCGTGCCAGCGCGCTGCGCGCCAGCGTGGCGGCCGCCTGTGCCTGGGCCAGCTGGGCGCGCGTGACGGCGATCTCGTCGGCGCGGCGGCCGCTGTCGGCATTGCGCGCCGTGGCCAGGCTGGCGGCGGCACGGGCCGCGGCCTCTTGCTGCGCCGCGGCCTCGGCCTGCGATTCCAGCGTGAACAGCGGCGCGCCGGCAGCCACCGTCTGGCCCGCCTGCACCGGCAGCGCCACCAGGGCGCCGGCCAGCGGCGCGGCCACACGCACATGCTCGCCCTCGGCATAGCCGGTCCAGCCGGGGGTGGGGGGCGCCTGGCAGCCGGCCAGCCACAGGCCGGCGCAGGCGGCGGCCACAAGGCGTGGCATGCGGATCACGACGGGGCTCCTTGCAACGCGGCCAGGGCCAGATCGATGCGGCATTCAAGCGCCGCATCGCTGCTCACCTGGGCCGCCACCAGATCGGGCAGCAGGCCCGGGGAAGGGGTCAGCGCGGCGATGGCCGGGGCCACCACCAGCGGCGCCATCACCGCGCCCATCAAGAAGGCCACCGGCGCCAGCGGCGGGCCGGGGGGCAGGCAGTGGCCGGCCTGGGCCTCGGCCACCAGGCGCATCAGCAGGCCCAGGTGGCGCGGCATGTTGTCGCGCACGAACTCGGTGGCCACGGCCTCGCCGTTGGCGGCGTCGGTGGCCAGGCGCACGATCAGCGGCCGCTGCGCGCGCACGAAGCGCGCCAGCGTGCGCAGCGTGGCGCGCAGGCGCTCGAGCACCGGGCCGTGCTCGTCGGCCTGGGCCGTGAGCCCGGCGAACAGCTCCTCGTACAGCTGCTGCAGCACCGCGCGCAAGAAGGCGTTCTTGCTCGCGAAGTGGTAATGGAACATGCCCGGCGCCACGCCCGCATGCTCGGCCACGCGGCGCTGCGACAGGCCGGCGCAGCCCAGCGCGGGATACAGCGCGCGGCCGCTGCGCAGCAGGGCCTGGTCGAGTTGTTGCGACGGACGGGGCATGGCGGCGATTATTGGTCAATTGACCAGTAACTGCCAGCCGGCCGCTTTGCGCCAGCGCAAGATGCGCGGCCGCCGCCCCGCGGCGGGGGCCGGCCGGGCCTGCGCAGATGCCCGGGCGCGCCGGTCGGCCAGGCTGGCCGGCGCCCGGGCGCCGCGGGCCCGCTGGCTATACTTGCGCCCCACAGCGCCGATTTGTTCCGGATTGCGGGCGCTTAATCAAATGCCGCTAAAGAGGGACGCCCGCTCGCCCGGCGTCCGCATCTCGCAGCGGCGCCGGGTTTCGCTTTTTGGGCACACACGCACTCATGGCCTCCGTCGGGCACGTCACGCCACACACCCTGCATTTCGACACGCCGCTGCCGCTGCGCAGCGGCGCCGTGCTGCCGCCGTATGACGTGGTGATCGAGACCTACGGCACGCTCAATGCCGCGCGCAGCAATGCCGTGCTGGTGTGCCATGCGCTCAATGCCAGCCACCATGTGGCCGGCACCTACGCGGGCAAGGACAAGAGCGAGGGCTGGTGGGACAACCTGGTGGGCCCGGGCAAGCCGCTGGATACGAACCGCTTCTTCGTCATCGGCATCAACAACCCCGGCTCCTGCTTCGGCTCCACCGGGCCGATGCACGCGAACCCCGATCCCGCCAAGGGCGGCCAGCCCTGGGGCGCCGACTTTCCGGTGATGACCGTGGAAGACTGGGTCGACGCCCAGGCCCGCGTGCTCGACCGCCTGGGCATCGACAAACTGGCCGCGGTGCTGGGCGGCAGCCTGGGCGGCATGCAGGCGCTGAGCTGGACGCTGCGGCACCCGCAGCGCGTGGGCGAGTGCGTGGCGGTGGCCACCGCGCCCAGCCTGAGCGCGCAGAACATCGCCTTCAACGAGGTGGCGCGCCGCGCCATCATCACCGACCCCGATTTCCACGGCGGCCACTTCTACGCCCACGGCGTGGTGCCCAAGCGCGGCCTGCGCGTGGCGCGCATGATCGGCCACATCACCTACCTGAGCGACGACTCGATGGAGGCCAAGTTCGGCCGCAGCCTGCGCGAGGCCGAGCTGGCCTACAGCACGCAGGACATCGAGTTCCAGATCGAGAGCTACCTGCGCTACCAGGGCGACAAG
>CAYPDO010000460.1:0-4215 GCA_964409495.1 uncultured Bordetella sp. | reverse complement strand
GCATGAGCTTTGAGACGCCCAAGGGCAAGATGACCTTCCGCAAGGAAGACCACCAGGCCATGCAGGACATGTACCACTTCAAGATCAAGGTCGACCCGGCCTTCGCCTGGGGCGTGCCGGAGCTGGTGCGCGAGATCAAGGCGTCCGAGATGGACGTGCCGATCACCAACAAGCGGTAACGCGCCCACCCCCGAAGCGGCTTCCGCCGCTTCCCCCTCAAGGGGGCGACCCCATGGGGCCGGCAAAGCCGGACCCGCGGGGTCTGCTGGGTTGGTCGGTGTACGGCCACGTTCTTTGGCAGTTACGAGCGCAGGCTGCACGCCAGAGGCGGCCGCTCTCCCACCCCACCATTGAGGAGACAAACCCATGGTTCGACTGGCCCGTTCCGGCCGGCTGGGCAGCGCTTTGCTGGCCGCCGCCGCACTCACCCCGATCGCGATGCTGCACATCCCCGTCCATGCCGCCAGCGCCCTGCCCGCGCTGGTGCTCGACAAGACCCAGACCACGGTGTCGGGCCTGTCGTCGGGCGGCTTCATGGCGGTGCAGCTGCACGTGGCCTACTCGGCCACCTTTGCCAAGGGCGCCGGCGTGGTGGCCGGCGGACCGTTCTACTGCGCCGAGGGCTCGGTGGTGAACGCCACCGGCCGCTGCATGGCGCACAACACCAACATTCCGGTGGCCAGCCTGGTCAGCACCACCAGGAGCTGGGCCACCAGCGGCTTCATCGACCCCGTGGCCAACCTGCAGGCCAGCAAGGTCTACCTGTATTCGGGCACCAGCGACAACACGGTGAAGCAGGCGGTCATGAACGACCTGAAGACCTACTACGCCAGCTTCGTTCCGGCGGCCAACGTGGTCTACAAGAACACCATCGCATCCGGCCACGCGATGATCACCGACGACACCGGCGCCAGCTGCGCCACCACCGCCTCGCCCTACATCAACAACTGCGGCTTCGACCTGGCCGGCGCCATGCTGCAGCAGCTGTACGGCACGCTGAACGCACGCAACAACGGCAGCCTGAGCGGCAGCTTCATCGAGTACGACCAGAAGGCCTTCATCACCGGCCACGGCATGGCCGCCACCGGCTGGGCCTATGTGCCGGCCGCGTGCAGCACGGGCAGCCCAACTGGAGGAGGTTGCAAGCTGCATGTGGTGCTGCATGGCTGCAAGCAGAACACCACCGACATCGGCACACAGTACGTGCGCAACACCGGCTACAACCGCTGGGCCGACACCAACCAGATCGTGGTGCTCTACCCGCAGACGGGCACCGGCGCCACCAACAGCTGCTGGGACTGGTGGGGCTACGACAGCGCCAACTACAGCAAGAAGAGCGGCCCGCAGATGGCCGCCATCAAGGCCATGGTCGACCGACTGGGCAGTGGCACGCCGCCGGCCAACCTGGCCGCGCCCACCGGCGTGGCCACCTCCGGCGCCACGGTCAGCAGCCTGGTGCTCAGCTGGGGCAGCGTGAGCGGCGCCGCGGGCTACAACGTCTACCGCGCCGCCACCCGGTCCAATGCCACGCTGGTGGGCGGCACCAGCTACACAGATGCCGGCCTGACCGCCGGCACCACCTACAGCTACACCGTGCGTGCGGTGGATGCCAACGGATCGGAAGGCCCGGCCTCGGCCACGGCCACCGGCACCACCACCGGCACGGCGGCCGTGTGCTTCACCGCCAGCAACTACGCCCACACCACGGCCGGCCGCGCCTACCAGAGCGGCGGTTACGCCTATGCCAACGGCAGCAACCAGCGCATGGGCCTGTGGAACACCTTCACCACCACCACGCTGAAGCAGACCGGCCCCAACCACTACGTGATCGGCACCTGTCCCTGACGGCGTGCCCTGGCAGTCCCACCCGAACCCATGCTCGAAACCCAAGACCTCACCATCCGCTTCGGTGGCCACGTGGCGGTGGACCATGTGTCGTGCGCCTTCCAGCCCGGCACGCTGACCGCCATCGTCGGCCCCAACGGCGCCGGCAAGACCACCTACTTCAACCTGATCTCGGGCCAGCTGCCGGCCAGCGAGGGCCGGGTGCTGCTGGATGGCGAGGACATCACCGCGCTGCCGGCCCCGCTGCGCACGCGGCGCGGGCTGGGCCGGGCCTTCCAGCTGACCCAGCTGTTCCCGAACCTGACGGTGCGCGAGAACGTGCGCCTGGCCATCCAGGCGCGCGAGGCCGGGCGCGGCCAAGGCGGCGGCCTGGGCGGCGTGGACCTGCTGCGCGTGTGGCTCGATCGGCGCACCTGGATCGACGAGGCCCAGGGCATCCTGCAGCAGGTGCGCCTGGCCGACAAGCACGACGTGCACGCCAGCGCGCTGCCGCACGGCGACCAACGCAAGCTCGAGGTGGCGATGCTGATCGCCCTCGACCCCAAGGTGTTCATGTTCGACGAACCCACCGCCGGCATGAGCGTGGACGAGGTGCCAGTGATCCTGGACCTCATCCGCGCACTCAAGCAACGCCGTGACTGCACCATCCTGCTGGTGGAGCACAAGATGGACGTGGTGCGCGAGCTGAGCGACCGCATCATCGTGCTGCACAACGGCCAGCTGGTGGCCGATGGCGAGCCGGCCACGGTGATCGCCTCACCGGTGGTGCAGCAGGCCTACCTCGGCATGGCCGCGGAAGAGGAGACGGCATGAGCCGCGCCCCCCTGCTCACGCTCAAGGGCGTGCACACCCACATCGGCGCGTACCACATCCTGCATGGCGTCGACTTCGAGGTGCCGGCCGGCGAGGTGACCATGCTGCTGGGCCGCAACGGCGCCGGCAAGACCACCACGCTGCGCACCATCATGGGCCTGTGGCAGGCCAGCCAGGGCCAGCTGTCGTTCAACGGCCAGCCGCTCAACGGCCTGCAAACCCCCGACATCGCCACGCGCGGCATCGCCTACGTGCCCGAGAACATGGGCATCTTCAGCGACCTGACGGTCAAGGACAACATGGTGCTGGCCGCGCGCTCGGCCCGCCATGCCGGCGAACTGGACACGCAGCGCCTGGAGTGGATCTTCGGCCTGTTTCCAGCACTGAAGAAGTTCTGGCTGTACCCAGCCGGCAAATTGAGCGGCGGCCAGAAGCAGATGCTGGCCGTGGCCCGCGCCATCTGCGAGCCGCGCGCGCTGATCCTGATCGACGAGCCCAGCAAGGGCCTGGCGCCGTCGATCATCCAGAACCTGATCACCGCCTTCAATGAGCTCAAGCGCCAGCAGACCACCATCTTGCTGGTGGAGCAGAACTTCATGATGGCCAAGGCGCTGGGCGACAGCGTGGCCGTGATGGACGACGGCCGCGTGGTGCACCGCGGCCGCATGCAGGAACTGGCCGAGGACGAATCGCTGCAACAACGCCTTCTGGGCCTTTCTCTGGGAGCGCATCAATGAGCGCCGCCACCGTCACTGCCGCGCCGGTCACCGCCGCCGCGGCCATCCCGAAGGCCAACTTCGACTGGAAGCCGATCCTCTTGCTGCTGGCCTTGATGGCCATCGGCCTGCCCGCCGTGGGCAGCGGCAGCACCTGGGTCACGCTCACCGTGGCCGGCCTGGCCATGGGCCTGATCATCTTCGTGATCGCCTCGGGCCTGACGCTGGTGTTCGGCCTGATGGATGTGCTGAACTTCGGCCACGGCGTGTTCATCGCACTCGGCGCCTTCGTGGCCACCAGCGTGGTGGGCGGCATGGCCGGCTGGGCGGGCGATTCGGGCCTGAACCAGATCGTCAGCATCTTCGCGGCCATGCTGGTGGCCATGGCCGTGGCCGGCGCCATCGGCTGGGCCTTCGAGCGCGTGATCGTGCGGCCCGTGTACGGCCTGCACCTCAAGCAGATCCTGATCACGATGGGCGGCATGATCGTCGGCGAGGAGATCATCAAGGTGATCTGGGGCCCGCTGCAGATCGCCCTGCCCCTGCCCGAGGCGCTGCGCGGCGCCTGGTACGTCGGGTTCTTCGGGGGCGACGCCGCGGTCGAGAAGTACCGCGTGCTGGCCTCGCTGATCGGCCTGGCGGTGTTCGCGGCCATGGCCTTCACGCTCAACCGCACCAAGGTCGGCCTGCTGATCCGCGCCGGCGTGCAGGACCGCGAGATGGTGGAAAGCCTGGGCTACCGCATCAAGCGCCTGTTCGTCGGCGTGTTCGTGGCGGGTTCGGGCCTGGCCGGCCTGGGTGGCGTGCTGTGGGGCCTGTACCAGCAGAACGTGACGCCGCA
>CAYPDO010000459.1:0-4222 GCA_964409495.1 uncultured Bordetella sp. | reverse complement strand
TCACGCCCTGGGGCACCTACCTGACCTGCGAAGAGAACTTCAACGGCTACTTCGGCAGCACCAGCGCCGTGCCCGGCGCCACCTCGGGCGAGACCGGCAAGCTGTTCAACCGCTACGGCCTGGTGGCCGGCGGCTTTGGCTACCGCTGGCACGAGACCGACGAGCGCTTCGACCTGGTCAAGAACCCCAACGAATCCAACCTGTTCGGCTGGGTGGTGGAGATCGATCCGGCCAACCCCGCCGCGGCGCCGATCAAGCGCACCGCGCTGGGCCGCTTCAAGCACGAGAGTGCGCAGTACGTGGTCGATGCGCAGAACAACGTCGCCTTCTACATGGGCGATGACGAGCGCAACGAGTACATCTACAAGTTCGTCTGCTCGGCCAAGTTCAACCCCACCAACAAGGCCGCCAACCGCAACCTGCTCGACAGCGGCACGTTGTACGTGGCCAAGTTCAAGGCCGACCTGAGTGGCGAGTGGATCGCCCTGGTGCCGGGCACCATTGGTGTGGACGGCGTCGCGCTGCGCGACAACCCGAATTTCGCCGGCCTGAACGACGCCGAGGTGCTGGCCAAGATCCTGATCAAGGCCCGCATGGCCGGTGACGCCGTGGGCGCCACGATGATGGACCGCCCCGAGTGGACCGGCGCGCGCCCGCGCATCAGCGGCTACAGCGAGATCGAGGTCTACTGCACGCTGACCAACAACAACCGCCGCGGCAGCAACGCCTCGCCCACGTCGAACAAGGCGGACGGCAGCACTGGCGCCGGCAGCGCCCGCCCGGCCGTCGACGCCGCCAACCCGCGTGCCGACAACGTGCACGGCCACATCATCCGCTGGCGCGAGGCCGGCAAGACGGTGACTGCCACCAGCTTCGGCTGGGACATCTTCGCCCAGGCCGGCGACATCGTCACCGGCAAGACGCCTCACATCTCGGGCACCAACAACTACAAGGGCAACATCAACGACGCGCCCGATGGCAGCGCCGACTACGGTGCGCCCGACGGCCTGTGGTTCGACGGGTTCGGCCGCCTGTGGGTGCAGACCGACCAGGTGGGCGATGGCAGCGGCGACTTCGTCAACATCGGCGGCAACATGATGGTGTGCGCCGACCCGGCCACCGGCGAGACCCGCCGCTTCCTGACCGGCCCGAACAAGTGCGAGGTCACCGGCGTCACCATGACCCCGGACGGCAAGACCATGTTCGTGGGCGTGCAGCACCCGGGCGAGGACTCGCTGGCTGCCAACCCCACCCTGTTCTCGAACTGGCCACAGAACCAGTGGACCGTGGAAGCCGATGGCGTGACGCCGCTGCCTGCCGGCCGTCCGCGTTCGGCCGTGGTGGTGATCACCAAGGACGACGGCGGAATCATCGGTACCTGATGCCCGTGGCGGCCGGCCCCGCGCCGGCCGCCTGTGAACCAAGCGAGACCTGAACTCTGGAGCCCCCCATGAAACTGCATCTGATCGCCGCGGCCGCCATTGCCGCCGCCACCACCCTGCCGGCCCAGGCCGTGCTGGTGAACAACGCCGCCGCCCTGGGTGGCGTGCAGACCGTCGTCGACTTCGAGGCCTACGATGGCCTGCTGGGCAGCGGCCCCGAGACCGTGGCCCCCGGCGTGGTGTTCAGCGGTGACAGCCTGGCCGAACTGGGCGCCAACAACCGCGACCTGGGCGACAACGGTGTGTGGACCGTGATCGGCAACAGCGATCGCAGCGGCTACTTTGCCGCTGGCGGCGTGGCCGGTGAACTGCGCTTCACCTTCACCGACGCCACGGCGCAGGGCGCTGGCGCCTTCGTCAGCCTGTACAGCCTGAACGCGCTGCCTTTCGCGCTGACGCTGGAAATCTCGGCCTACGGCGACAACCACCAGATCATCGAGACCCACAACATCAGCTTTGCCGCGCCGTCGGGCAGCAACGGCTATGACGAGGGCGTGTTCGTCGGCATCTCGCGCGCCCAGGGCGACATCCGCTCGATCGCGTTCAAGGGCGTCGGCGTGGTGGCCGACAACCTGACCGTCTCGGCCGTGCCCGAGCCCGAGAGCTACGCGCTGATGCTGGCCGGTCTGGCCGGCCTGGGCTTCCTGGCCAGCCGCCGCCGCGCGAGCTGAGCGCCCGGGGCTGCCGGCCGTCTGGAGCCGGCAGCCTGCGACGACAGCACAAAAAGAAGAAAAAGGCCCGGGCGACCAGCCCGGGCCTTTTTCGTTGGCGGCGCGGCCTGTGCCTGGCGCTCAGAAGCTCACGACCACCGAGGTGCCGAACACCGCATTGCTCTTGCGGAACTCGCCAGTCTTCACGTCATAGAACACCGGCAGGTTGGCGCGATCCAGCCGCAACTCGGCCTTGAAGGTGGTGTTCAGGTTGTACAAGTAGCTCAGGCCCAGCGACAGCGCCAGGCGGTTGGCGCCCTTGTTGCACTCGCTGATCGTGGCATCGGTGACGCAGTCCAGCGTGGGGTCCACACCGATGCCGTTGCGGTTGTCGCCCAGGCTGCCGTCCTGCGGGTTCCAGTAGCCGGTGTAGGTCAGCAGGCCGCCACCGTTCTTCTTGTTGTTCAGGTAGTCCAGGCGCGCAATGGCCTCCCAGCGCGGGATGAACTTGTAGCCCACCAGGGTGGACAGGCCCCACCACGAGGCATCGCGCAGCTCGCCGCTGAGCGGATCGGGGGCGATGGCGGCCCGCTTCTGCTTGCCGAAGCTGATCTGGCCCTGCCAGGTGAGGTCGCCGCGGATGAAGTAGGCGTCGGCCTCGAACAGGTCGGCACGCGAATCCTGGTAGCCGACGCAGGTATCGACACACGGATCGTTGTAGTTGATCAGCTTGCCGTGCAGACCGGCAAAGCCGAAACCCTGGAACTCGCCGCGCGAGTAGTCGACCCGGTAGACGAAGGCTGGCGCCTTCTCCTTGGCGTTGCGCTTGCTGGCGTTCACGTTGGCCAGCATCCAGCGGCTCCACCACTTGCCGCGCACGTATTCCATGCCGGCGCCGGTGTACAGCGTGGGCAGTGTGAAGTCGTAGAGCAGGTTGTGGGTGATCAGCTTGTTCAGCGTGGCCTGCTGGTACTCGTAGCCCGACCAGTCGGGCAGCTGGCCGGCGATGAAGCGCGTCTGCAGGCTGCCCAGCGGCACCGACACCGAGGCCTCCTGCACGATCGAGCCTTCGCCGATCACGCTGCCGGTGCCGCGGTTGGGCACCAGGGTCAGGCGGAACTTGGTGCCGCCGTCGATCTCTTTCTGGAAATCGAGCGTGACGCCGCCGAAGTAGGAGTTGTCGTAGTTGTAGCCGTCGGGGTTGGCGCCCTGGGTCACCTGGTTCAGGAACTGGAAGCCGCCGCGGTTCTGGCGCTGGTTGTAGATGTAGGTCGGGTCCATGAAGCCGCTGATCTTCAGCATCTTCAGGCCCTGCGACTCCACCGCGTCCTCCAGCGCCTCGGTCTTCACCGCGATGCGGTTGAAATCCTGCACCTGCTGCGGTGTCATGCCCCATTGCGCTTCGGTGGGCTTGGCGGCCTCGGCGGCCTTGAGCTTGGCCTCCAGCTCGTCAACGCGCGACTTCAGCGCGCGCAGTTCCTTGAGCAGTTCATCGTTGCTCTGTGCCTGGGCGGCGGGCAGGCCGGCCATCAGGGCCAGCGCTGCGGCCACGGCCAGGGCGCCGGCCGTGCGTGGGGGGTGTGTCATGTTTTCGGCTCCTCGCTGCGTGAAAAGGGGTTCTGTAAGCGGCATCCTCGGCAGCAGGCGCTCAGGCCCCGCGCTGCGCGGCATTGATCTCGGCAGCGCGGCGGCGCTCGGCGCGCGCGATCCACAGGCTGCCCACGGTGACGCACACCGCCACCACCACGATGATCACCGTGGCCACGGCGTTCACGCTGGGGTTCAGGCCCAGGCGCGCGCGCGAGAAGATGACCAGCGGCATGGTGGTGGAGCCGGGCCCGGAGAGGAAGGCCGAGATCACCACGTCATCCAGCGACAGGCTGAACGTGAGCAGCCAGGCCGAGGCCAGGGCCTGGCCGATCAGCGGCAGCGTGACCAGCATGAACACCTGGTGCGGCCGCGCGCCCAGGTCCATCGCGGCTTCTTCCAGCTGCGGATTCAGCTCGCCCAGGCGGGCGCGCATCACCACGGTGGCATAGGCCATGCCCACCAGCAGGTGGCCCAGCCAGATGGTCATCAGCCCGCGCTCGAAAAAGGGCGAGCCGCTGGCGCGCTGTGCCGCCACCAGCA
>CAYPDO010000458.1:0-4231 GCA_964409495.1 uncultured Bordetella sp. | reverse complement strand
ATGAGACCGCTTGAGACTGGACTGAGACATTCGATCCTCGTGGGCGAGCTTCGGAGGCCACCTGAACCGGCCGTTCGACTTCTGCCGCAGTCTGTGACCGCAGTGCCCAGGAAGCTGCCATCGCGCCTGGTTGCCCGGGCAGGCGTCCGACAACCCTTAACACTAGCGGATGGTAACGGTCCGGTTGCGCACGAACGCCAGAACGTCCTCTATCCGGCGACGCTGCGATGCAGCCATCGGGAGTTCCAATACGGCATCGAGCGCCACCCAGCGTGCATCGGTTGATTCGTCGTCCAGCGAGACCTTGCCCCCGAGGGGGCGGCAATGGAACAGGATCGAGAACTCCCGCCGGACCTCGCCGTCCGAGTAGGCGATGCGTGTCTCGGGATCGGTGTAGGTCCCAATGATGCCTTCGACAGACACATCGATGGAGGTCTCCTCCAAAACCTCACGCCGGATGCAGGAGGCGACGCTGTCGGTCATCTCCATCGTGCCCCCGGGCATGGCCCACTTGCCACTGTCACGCCGCAGGACCATCAGCAGGCGTCCTTCGTCGTCGATGATCGCGGCCGCCGTAGCAGGGACGAGCGAATTGGCCGCGGGGGCGTCAGCGCCTTTCAGGTCGAGCCGCTCTACCCGCAGCCGTTCGTGCGCCCATGCAAGCAGTTCCTCGCCAGCATCCTCCAGCACCTTGTCGTTCCCTGCGGGAAGCTTGGCAAACAGGATTCTGCTGTTCTGCTTCACCCGCTGGATGTACTTCGTGCCCGGGTAGATGACGTAGAAGTCGCCGGCACAGAACCGATGGACTTCCCCGCTGTCCAGATCGCGGTACTCCGTCATGCCTTTGAGCACGTACTGAAACTCCCTGGCGCGTACATGAGAGTGTGCGGCCTCCCAGTCGTAATCCGGATAGTCCGTGATCCCGAACTCGATGTCTTCGTCTGGAATATGGGCGAGCTGCTGGGGCACCTTGAGGTTTCCGGCAAGGTACTGGCGATGGGTGCCCGACAGACTGGTCTCGATGGCTGAACGCCGCAGGAACTGGAAGCCCATGCTTACTCCTTACATACACGCGATCGCCGGAAAGCGGTGGGTCACCGCTGCGCTGAGCCCATCCACGATCTGGGCGTCGCGAATATAGCCGGCGTTGCGCAAGGCATTCGCGTGTCCGGCAGCCCCGGCCCTATCAGCCAGTGGAGCGCCGGACAGCGCATTCGCGCCCAGCGAAATGGTCTCACACTGAAGGCGGCCCCACAGATGGTTGGTGCGCGCGTAGAAGCCGGTCGCCTTGGCGAGCGCGGCCTGAACTGAGTCGACTTCCGCGAGGTCAAGATGCACGGCGGCCTCAAGCAAATGCGTGTGGCCCAGCCAGCCGTCGAGATTGTCACGTGCGAGCCGTTCGCGCACGGGTTCGAGTTCAGCCAGAGCTTCGCGGGTGCGTCCTTCGAGTCGCAATTGGTCGATCATGGTCACCCGCAAATAGCTCAGGTATCGTGGCACATTGAGCTGCTCGCCCAGGGCGAGCCCCCGCTCCAGCGTTCGCCTCGAACGCAGGACGTCTCCGTTGATCCGATAGAGGTCGCTGGCCTTGCGCAGGATTCGAACCTTCAGCACGTCGTCCCGATTGCGCCATGCCCGCTTGATGGCCTCGGCGAGCCACGGGAGCGCATCCTCAACAACGCCACGCGCCGCACCCAGGTTGCCGCCGAGCAGGAAGAGCAGTTCGTCAAACGCGCGTTGATGGCGCGCTGGGCTCAGGCGGGCCCAGAATCCTTCGGCTTCCTGCCAGAGGGTCTCGATGGGCATGAACATCATGGAGTGGTGCATACGGCGCACGTTGGCGAAGGCCAACTCGTCGCTGAGCGTCGGATCGCCACCGCCGGCCGCGATCTGCTCCTGGAGCATCTCGATGGAGCGCTGGTACTGACCGACCAGATGCGTGACGTCCGCATAAGCCGTCAACACGGAGCTTGGCCAGTCGCGCATCTGCACGACCTCGCCGATCGTGTCCAGCGTTGCGAGAACCGGGCCCGTCGCCGCTCTCTGCTGCAATAGCCCAATAGCCCGCGATCCGGTCGACGCCAGCCACGTCCTGGCTGCCAATGGGTCGTTCAGCTCTCTGAGCTGGCGCGCGCACTCCTGGAACGGCGCCACGATCTCATGATCGGCGCTGCCGGGGCGTGCCTTTGCAAGGCGTTCGGTGAAATGCGCCACCGCGAAGCCTCGTACTTCGCGCGTGGTCGCGGCGTCCGTGTTTTCGAGCAGGCTGCGCCGCATGAGTTCATGGATCGTCCAGGCATGGCCGTGTGGCTTGACGAAAGAAAAGCGCTGATGCGACCGAATCTGGTCGTCGTTGAGCCCGATGTTGAAGTGCCGCACGGCAGCCCGGGCGTACTGGTCGTCGTACGAGGCAAGCGGCGCAAGGCGCTTGAGGAAGGCAAGCTCTTGTGAACTAAGGCTCTTGGCGAAGCGCTCAAACAGCGCAGGCCTGGACTCCGGCCAGCGCGAGGGTACACGCCCGCCTTCCTGCGCGAGCATGTCAAGGCACAGGTCCAGATAGTAGGGATGCCCCAGGGCCGTTGCCGAGATCTGCTTGATCGTGCCGGGATCGCTGATACCGGCAGACCTGAGAAACTGCTCAACATCATCCTGGGACAACTGTTCGAGCCCAAGCGTCCGCACGAGGCCTTTCCATTCCTCTGAATAGTCCCCCCACAGCAGTTGCTCGCGCCCGGCGATGACCACCAGGCAGTTCTGCATCGACTCGACAAGTCGGCGCAACCAATGGTCACGGACAAACCGCTCCTTGTCGTCGGTGTGGTTGTTCCAGAGTGCTTCGTACGTGTCGACGAACAGCACCAGCGGTTCAAGTGGCTGCTTGCGCGTGTTCAAGTCGAACGCAAGGAACTCGGGCAGCACTTCATCAATCTGCCGCTCAGACATCGAGCGCGTCGCCTTGAGGGCGTCCTTGGCTTCGTCGGGAATAGCTAGGCTGTCAATGCGCCGATGGATCTGCTCGACAAGGCCTTTGATGGCGCCAACAATCCCAAATCCGTCGATTGCGGCGATCACGTCGCCGACGACACCGGCTTCTTCGAGGAATGGGAGCTCACGCTTCTTAATCTCGATATCAGGATTGCGCAGCGCAAAGTGAAGCGCGTACGCGACATCGAATGCCTGAAAGCGCAAACCTTTGGTTCCCTTGCCGCTCTGGCGAATTCTCAGCAGCGCGTGATGAGGTTGGCGGACGGAGCTGTCGTCGAAGTCCACCGACACGACGGCCGCATCGGGATGCGCCTGCCGGAAGGCAGATTCGAGTTCACTGAGCAGTCGCGACTTGCCGACGCCGCCGACGCCATAGAACTGCAGGACCCGTGCTCGCGTCGGACCTGATCGGGCTGCGTCCGCAATGGCTTGGACAGCCGCTCTGAAGGCGTCTTGCGGTTCGTCGCGGTCTGTGAAATCCGCTTGCTTCCGAGGCTTGAGGAAAGAGAACGGGGACGAGGAAATGGGCGGCTCCCTGTTGTAACCAACCATGCTACTGGATACCTTGTGCTGGCGACCGCGCGGACTTCTGCGGCTGCTGCCGACGCCCGACGCGTGACAATCACTTCGGCGGCCCCATTGGTCGCCAGTTCCGGATAGCTCATCATCAATGTTGTGGGCGAACGGCCGGCCTTGCGTCAAGCGGTAGCTCAGCAGGTGCGGCGACTGAAAGTCGCCCTGTTGATGGCGCCGACATTCGGCTGCGAAATCTGACCGGCAGCAACCAGCCTATTCCGGCCAGCGCTGCTATTGCAGGTCGCCGGCTACCAGGTTATTCGGCGTCGATGCGCTGACTATCTACAACTGCGGCTTGCCCATAGTTGGCTGGCGCGCCGGCGCCCCGAAAGCGCAGAAATGAGCGACTGCGATTCGGCCGGGAGTTTGGCAATTTGAAGATCTGCTTCCGCCGAGTGGGTGAGTTCGTGGCCGTGAGGAGCGGTCACTGGCTGAATTCCGATAGTGCCGCCCATTGCCGGCGCCGGCTACGTCAGCATCAACTCGCCAAGCTGCCGCTCAGCCCGGCGTCAACAGTCAAGCCGACAGTCGGCTTGACGGCGCCTAACGTGAGTACGACCGCCAGCCGCAACGGACCGCAACCGCTGCACACCCGCCCCCCCCCCCCCGCCGCTCCCAAAGCCTGCGAACCCCCACCGGTCCGCCCCCCGCCCGCGCCACGCGCCGGCCC
>CAYPDO010000457.1:0-4231 GCA_964409495.1 uncultured Bordetella sp. | reverse complement strand
ATGCCGGCCGCCCCGGCCAGCATGTAGCCGGTGACGACCAGGGCCGTCACCTCCAGCGGCAGCCCGTACATGGCCCGCAGCGCCGGCGAGGCAAAGCTCTGGATCGCCGACAGCGCCACCGTGGTCCAGAAGAAGAATGAGAAGCACAGCCACACCGACGGCAGCTTCAGGAAGGCCAGCGCCGGCTCGGCAGCCGGCGCGGCCTGGGCCGGCTTGCCCGGTGCGGGCGGCTTGTCGTGCGCCCAGGCGCCCAGGCGGTCGTCCAGCGCATCGCGGTTGAGCAGCATCACCACCAGCACCAGCGCTGCATAGGCCGCTGCCCCCAGGTAGGCCATGCGCCACGAGCCGCTGGCCACCGTGATGCCGCCCAGGAACACCGGCGCCAGCGCCCAGCCCAGGTTGCCCGTGATGCCATGCACCGAGAAGGCATGGCCCAGGCGCGGCGCCGACACGCGCTTGTTCAGGATGGTGAAGTCCACCGGATGGAAGGGCGCATTGCCCAGCCCGGCCAGTGCCGCGGCCAGCATCAGGCCGCCATAGCTGTGGGCCGTGGCCGCCGCCAGCGACGCGGCGACGAAGCAGCCCAGCGCCGTGAACAACACCGGCCGCGCGCCCACCCGGTCGACCAGAAAGCCCGCCAGCGCCTGGCCCACGCCCGAGACCACGAAGAACAGGCTGACCAAAAAGCCCAGCTCGGCATAGCTGAGGTGGAAGGCCTCGATCAGCCACGGGAACATCGGCGGCAGCAGCATGTGGAAGAAGTGCGAGCTGCCGTGCGCCAGGCCGATCAGGCCGATGGTGCGGGCGTCCTGGCGCAGCGGCACGGGGGCCGGCGCAACTTGCGGTGCGGGATTCATCCAGCGATGCTAGGCGCGCCGGCCTCGGCAGGTTTACGATGATCAGCCAACAGTTGTCGAGATCGTGCCAAAGCCTCCTGACCCCACGGCCCGCCGCGCGGTGCCAGCCGGCGGTGCAACCGCAGGCCGGGCGCCACGCACCGAGGTGCCGCCGCTCACCCCCGGGCTGTACGCCCCCACCGCGGCGCGCCCGGTGCGCGCCAAGCTGCGGCGGCTGACGCCGCAGCAGGCGGTGGTGCCGCACCGCCACCCCTGGGCCCAGGTGGCGTTCTCGATCGAGGGCGTGACGCGCCTGACCGCCGAATACGGCACCTACCTGGTGCCACCCTCGCGTGCGCTGTGGATCCCGCCCGGCGTGGAACATGCCGTGACCGTGCTCGAGCCGGTGCACATGGTCACGCTGTACCTGCACCAGCCGGCCGGCGGCTGCGGCCCGAATGCCTGGCGCAGCGATGGCGCGGCCGCGCCGCAGACCGACAGCGCCGCCGCCAGCTGGCAGCACTGCCGCGTGCTGGAGGTCAGCGACCTGCTGCGCGCGCTGACCCTGCAGCTCGACACCCAGCCCGACGGCGCCGCCGCCGCGGCCGTGGACGGCCACCGCCAGCTGCTGATCGCCACGCTGATCGCCGACGAGCTGGCGCGCGCGCGGCCGGTGCGCCTGGGCATCGCGCTGCCGCGCGACAAGCGCCTGCGCGCGCTGTGCCAGGCGGTGATCGACGAGCCGGCTCGCCATGCCACGCTGGCGCAGTGGGCGCAGGGCGTGGGCGCCAGCCCGCGCACACTGGCGCGGCTGTTCCGCGACGAGCTGGCCACCAGCTTCGGCCGCTGGCGCGAGCAGGTGCTGCTGGCCCAGGCGCTGGCGCTGGCCGCACGTGGCCAGCCGGTGGGCTGGATCGCCGCCGAGCTGGGCTATGCCAGCGCCAGCGCCTTCACGGCCATGGTGCGCCGCACCGTGGGCCAGCCGCCCAGCCGCTTCTTCGCCAGCGCGCGCGGCGAGCCGGCCGGCATGGGGGTGCAAGGCTTGTAAGCAGCGGTACCGCCACACCGCCGCCGGCCCAGGGCGCAGGCCGCGCGCCAGCTACATCGCGAAACCATTGGGCAACGCCAGATCCCTAAAGTGAAGTCCAACAACAGCCCATGGGAGCACGCGATGATCGAAAGCCTGTTTGGTGACCTGGCCCCGCGACGATTGCCCGAGCCGGGCGCCCCATGTGGCGGCGCCGGCGCTGACCGCCATGCCACGCTGGCGCGCGCCGCGGCCGTGCTGGCCGACACCAGTGCCGCGGTGGTGGATGTGGTGGTCGACACCTCGCCGGCCGAGGCCATGCGCAGCCACTTCGCCGCGCTGCGTGAACGCCAGGGCGACGCCGGCGGCGAGGCCGCGCGGCCGATGATCACGTTGCTCGACCCCTCGCGCCTGTGGGCGCCGCAGGTGCTGCACGCGCTGTCGGATGCCGCGGCGCGGCCGATCGAACGACTGAACCTGCGTGAGCGCGCCACGCTGCGCACGCTGGCGCTGATCGAGCGCATCACGGTGCCGCGCCTGGGCGTGCAGCCGCTGAAGGTGGTGCACCCAGACATCCGCGTGCCCGGTGCCGCGGCCGAGGAGATCGCGCATGCGCTGGCCGAGGGCAGCGCCCTCACCGCGGTGATCGTCGGCACGCTGCAGCCGCATGCGCTGCTGGCCCATCTGCGCGCGCTGCTGGCGGCCACGCGGGCGCCCGGCTGGTGCTGCCCCTGGCTGGTGTTCGTGCTGCCGCCATCGGCCGCGGCGCTGGGCCAGCGCATCGAGGCCCAGGCCTGGCCGGCCCATGTGCGCGTGCTGGCCGTCACCGAGGCCGATGGCAGCCCGGCCGGCGTGTGGAACAGCGTGCTCGGCGCCTGGGAGGCCACGCGCGCCTACATGCCGGCGCCCGGCGGCGATGCCGTTGACGATGCGCCGGCCGATGCAGCCGTGGCGGCCGAACACGCACCGGCCGCGGCTGGCGGCGCACCGCGCCGGCCGGCGCTGTCACCCGCTGCGCTGGCACGGCTGCTGGCGCCGCTGGTGCGAAGCGACGGCGTGCGCGCCTGCGCCATCGTCGACCTGCGCGACGGCGACCTGCTGGCCACCGACCACCAGGGCAGCGCCGATGGCGACGCCACGGCGTCTGCCGAGCGCCCCGACCTGGCCGCCGTGACCCTGGGCCTGTGCGCCGCGCGCCGCGCCCATGGCGCACTGGCCGGCCCGGCACAGCTGCCCGACGAGGTGCTGGTCACCGCCGGCCCGTGGCAGAGCATGCTGCGCACCCTGCCCGGCCAGCGCGAGCTGGGCTTCGTGGCCGTGGTCGACCGCGCCCATGCCAACCTGGCGCTGCTGCGCTTTCGCCTGCTCGACGCTGCGGCCCTGCTGGCCTGAGTCGCCCGGCGGCCGCGGCGCGGTGGCGGCGCGGTGGCGGGCCGCGTCGTCAGGCCGTCATCGCCGATGCCTCAAGATGTGCGCGGGCGGGCCGATACAGTGTCGACCCCCCGAAGCGCGAGAGGACTGCTCCCATGGATTTCAGCTCGGTGCACAACGTGCACGAAGAGGCCGTCTACGAGGCTGTGGCGGCAATGGCGCCGCAGTACCCGGCGCTGGCCGACAACCCCGACCTGCTGGCCGATGTGGCCTGCGTGGCGCTGAACCGCATGCAGCCGCGCTACATCCGCCACGCCGCCGACCTGGCCTTCTTCACCACCGCCAAGGAGCGCGACGCCACCGCGCGCGACATCCACGAGTCGGTGGATTTCGCGTTCGGCTACGTGCAGGCGCGCCACGCGATGGCAGCCCGGCGCTAGCCCGCCCCGGGGCCAGCCGCGGTCAGTGCACCGTTCTGCCGAAGCTGAACTCGCCGCCTTCCACCGTCACCGGCACCACGTCCTTGGGCCCGAAGCGGCCCTGCAGGATCAGCTTGGCCAGCGGGTTCTCGATGCGGGCCTGGATCGCGCGCTTGAGCGGCCGGGCACCGAACACCGGGTCGAAGCCCACCTTGGCGATCTCGGCCAGCGCCTCGGGCGACACGTCGAGCTTGATCTCCATGCGCGCCAGCCGCGCTTCCAGGTGCTGCAGCTGGATCTTGGCAATGGCCTGGATGTGGGCCTGATCCAGCGCGTGGAACACCACGGTCTCGTCGATGCGGTTCAGGAATTCGGGGCGGAAGTGCTGCTTGACCTCGCCCCACACCGCGTCCTTGATCACCTCGGTGGGCTCGCCGGCCATCGACATGATCAGGTGCGAGCCCAGGTTGCTGGTCATCACGATCACCGCGTTCTTGAAGTCCACGGTGCGGCCCTGGCCGTCGGTCAGGCGGCCATCGTCGAGCACCTGCAGCAGCACGTTGAACACATCGGGGTGG
>CAYPDO010000456.1:0-4261 GCA_964409495.1 uncultured Bordetella sp. | reverse complement strand
TCATGGCTCCATCTTCTCAAGTGTTGGAGCCTCCTCGAAACCCGGGGCGGTTCAGGACCGCATCCTGGAGCCTGGTTTGGATGATCAGATGATTTTCGACTTACCAAACCACGTCGGTTCCGGACGTCTTTGGTCGGTCGACGAAGCCCGGAGCGATGGCTTCATACTTAGGCCGTTCGTGCGAGACGCGCGTAAGCTGGACCAACCCGGTGGGGCAGCGATTACCGTAGGCGGATACGGATCGACATTGCGCTACGAATTGACGCCACGTTTCCAGTCCACGAATGCTGGTGGCCCAGGTGACGTCGTATCGACGTTGGGATCGACGAAGAGAACGGTGGCCCTCAGTGAGCGCGCTCCATGGCATCCGGATCAAGCCGCGATCGGTCAGCTCAGCTTGTTCGCAGAGTTCGAGCGACTCGGGGATGGCTTGACCCAGCCTGAACGTGATCGCCGACTCACAAGGATGCGACACACCTGATGATCACGGCTGAAGTCGATCTCTCGGCGCGTTTGGGCGCTGTTCGAGACCAAGGGCCGCGGCCGACCTGCTTGATCTTTGCTGGGTCAGACCTCAATGCCGCAGCGAATGGTGTGGAGCACCTGAGTGCCGAGTTCCTCTGCCACCACGCCGCAAAGTTGGCCGGAGACTGGCAGCCAGGCCGGGGCTTCCAGATGGATCATGTACTCGGTGCAGTCCACGCTCCAGGTCAGCCACTTGAGCAGTTTTACCCGTACCAGCGGGAATGCGACGACGCCCCCCTTACCGCGCCAACGGGTGAAATGGTGTTGTACTCATCTCCGGCGGCACGTCGGCTAGACCTCACGTCAGCAGATGTGCTGACGTACCTTCATGGCGGAAAGCCCGTTGGGCTGATCATCCAGGTATGCCAGGCGCTCATGACGCCCAAGAACGGCGTTATTGAGTTCGATCCTCTCGTCCTTCCGGATCAGTACCACGCGCTCATCGGGGTCGGAGTGGGCAAGAGCGTAGAGGCCGATGAAGAGTTTGTTCTTCTGCGCAACTCCTGGGGAGACTCGTGGGGCAACGTCGGTCATGCATGGATGTCCATAACGCTTCTTGACCTACTTCTCGTTGAAGGATTCATGATCTAGCTATGGCCGAGTTGTTTCACACCTACGAGCGCATCGTTCCGACCTGGCTAGCCGCGGCGCGCTACTTGAACAAGCGGCAAGGACGGCAGGCAAAGAACTTGCTGCTGGAGATTCCGTACCCGATGGCTCTCAACGAGGACGACCGCGTTGTCATGTCCAGGGTTGATCAAGCGTTGGCGCACAAGAACCTGACGTTGAAAACGGTTGCGGGCACGATATTTCCGATAGCGATGTATCAGCGGTACGGGCGGCCGGGCTACTACGCGAAGTACAAGGAGATGCTCAAGCGAGGCCAGAAGGCCAACACGTGGGGCACCTATGCACATCGGATGATCGAACGACCTGGCAGAGAGCCGGGCACAACGATAAACCCGCTCGACTACTTGGTAGAGAAATTGGCCGCCGACGGCCAGCCCCAACGTAAAGACGGAAGGACAGTTTCTTTCGTTGCGACGTACGAGTTGAGCGTCGCAGATCCTGAAGAGGACCTGCAGCGACCTCACGTAGACGCGGGCGGCGACGTACCAACCTACAACCCTGCCGTAGACATGAAGGAGTGGCTGGGCCTTCCTTGCCTATCGCATCTCAGCTTTAAGCGCGTGTCACGCGGCACCGGCTATGCGGTCGACCTGACCGCGATTTACCGTGCGCATCACTACTGCGCGCGAGCGCTTGGCAACCTGATCGGCCTGGGACAGCTCTTGTCCTTCGTCGCCAAAGAAAGTGGCTTGGAGGTGGGCACCCTAAGTTGCCTTTCCACGCACGCAGAACTCGATGTCGGCGAATGGGGCGGTGTCGCGGCCACGAATGCCGTCCTGAACGCGTGAGGGGCTCGGGCAGCAGGTCAGAACAACGCCGTCTGGGATGAGGCCTCCATCGCCCCCATCTCTTCGCCATAGATGCGTTGCATGCCTTGCCGAAACTCGGTGACGCCTCCGTAGCTAGGGTGTCTGACACAATCCACATCAACACCGAAGGTGGCCGCATACGCCGTGGCGTCTTGCCCAATGCACACGATGCGCCGTATCCCCAGCCACCTGATGAGCGCGGCATTGAGACCGGTAACCTCAGACAACTCGCGTGCAGCAAACCGTCGGTTTGTCATCGGATCGCTCGGGTCGTGCGGGTGGAAAGGGAACACGTTCCAAAGCAACGGAGGTCGCTCCAAGCGCCCAAGCACCGCCCATATCTCGGCTGCGGTGCGCTCGGCAACGGATGGGCCCTTCGTTGCCTTGCTGGGTGCAGAGCCCGGGTAGTGCGCCGCAAACATAGGCAGTCGCGCTTCATCCGTCAGCGCTAAACCGGTGCGTCTGCCACCTCGGTACCCAAGGTCGCGACCCATCCAAATGGTGTCTGTGCCGAGTCGCTCGACAGCGGCGAGATAGTCGCGAAGATTCTTGCGCCGAACAGCTGGCGCGTTTGCCAAGTCATGCACCGAGCACTGGTCTCGATAGGGATTGAAGACACAGTGGAGTTGCACGTCCGCAAGTGCTGCGACAAAGGTGCGTGGCGTCATGATCTCGACTAGGGCAAAAGAGGCAAGACTGCACCGATCTCCCGGCCTCGACGTGGCTTCGAAGGGGGAGAAACTTCAGGCGGCAAGTCCAGAGGAGTGAACGTGATGGAGTGCGCGTCCATGTCAACGGTCACAATGCCGCTGCCGGCATCGCGCAGTTGGCGAAAGACCTTGAAGCCCTCAAGAATGGCTTGTTCCCACTGCCAGAGTGGACAGACCGCGACCTCGTAGCCCTCGACCATGTCCTGCACCTGCTTGAGCAACCCGTACTCAAGTTTTCCGACACTTGTGTTCTCATAGAAGTCGTGACGGTCTGCGTGGTTGAAGATCCACGTCGCGATGCCTTCTTCGATGATCGCGGCCCTTGCGCCGTCTTCGTTTTCGTCGAGTTTCGGGTCGCTCTTGCGCTTGAGTTTCAACAAGGCCCGGATAACCGGTGACCAGCCGAGATGCGCGACGTAAGCCAGGTGGAACACATCGTGAAACCGATAGCCGTCCGGCTCGGTGCGGTTGTCGGTCAGGCGGTCGCCGATGTTGACATTGCGAATCTGCTGTATGACGTAAGGCCGCTCGTTGACTTGTCCCGCGTTGTACAAGCGCTCGATGAAGTGAACATCAAACTTGCGCTCGAATCGCTCGTGCGGCGGTGAGGAGCTGTCGAACGGCGAGGTGTACTGAGCGCCTTGCTGTGGCCATCGAGACTCGAACTTCTGTAGATTGGCTTTGATCACTTCGGCGAACTGAAGGTCGAACATCCACGCGACCGTAACCAGGTCGGCCAACAGCCCAGCAAGCAACGCGAGCGGCGTAGGGCTCGCGAGATCTGGTGTGCCACTGATGCTCATCAATTGACCGACGTGACTCCCAAGGTCGGACAACTGCTTGGTGCGGTCGAGCTGAGAAAGCCGCTCGTGGCACAGCGCATAGACGCCGTCGAACGGCAGGAACGTGAGCTGGTCCACCGCGGCTTGGCTTGAGATTCCAAAGCGGCGCTGCAGTTCAGCCAGTCCAGCCGCACCGACAGCAGGCAGCGCGTGTCCATACTCGACAGAGACCTCGGTCAAGTACCAAAAACAGTCCCCCAGCTCCTCCAGAACGATCGCTTGCTGTGCGGCGCCGAAGTCGCGGTAGGACTTCTTCACCGCAGCCAGCAGACCTCCCACCTCGCCAAAGAGGCCAAACCTTAACTGGCTCAGCGCATCGGGCTTGCCCTTAAATTGATTGGCTGCGTCAGCTCGTTCCTGATACGCCTGAAGCGACATCGGCGGCTTGCCGTTACCCCCGCTCGAAGAGATCTTCATGTAGCAGTCCTCCACCCTGTGGTCAGGACTGTGGCACAGCCTGCCCTTCGAACCTCAGCTCGTTTTTCAGGAGTCTTGCGCACGCAATGATGGTCTGACGGTCTCCCATGCTCGCCCCCATGGCCAAAGCCCGGTCACGCACACTTACCGTCACGTCGTAGTGCGGGTAGACAGACTTCGCTTGAAACCAAGCTTGACGCAGCCCCAGTTGGCGCGCAAAGGCATGCAGTTCAGGGAGGGTATCGGCCACTAGGTGGCACCAGAGCTTGCCGCGCCAGGGAATCAGCTCGTCGTCGACGTAGACGGCCATACTTGTCTGTTTGCAAAT
>CAYPDO010000455.1:0-4266 GCA_964409495.1 uncultured Bordetella sp. | reverse complement strand
GGCCACCGCATCGATCATCGCCAGCGAGTTGGGCGTGGTGGTCGAGCCCAGGATGATGTCGACCTTGTGCTCGGTGATCAGCTTGCGCGTGTTGGCCACCGCGGCGGTGGTGTCGCTGGCGTCATCCAGCACGATGTAGTTGACCTTCTCGCCGGCGATGGTCTTGGGCATCAGCGCCACGGTGTTCTTCTCGGGGATGCCCAGGCTGGCGGCCGGGCCGGTGGCCGAGACGGTGACGCCCACGGTGATGTCGGCCAGCGCCGGGCTGGCCGAGAGGGCCACCAGGGCCGCTGCGGCGGCCACGCTCAGGTGCTTGAAGTTCATGTCTTGTCTCCGTTCAGGGTGGGGGTCAAACGCGTTCAATGGCCATGGCGATGCCCTGGCCGACGCCGATGCACATCGTGGCGATGGCCCGCTTGCCGCCGGTGCGCTCCAGCTGGCGCAGCGCGGTGAGGGCCAGGCGCGCGCCCGAGGCGCCCAGCGGGTGGCCGATGGCGATGGCGCCGCCGTTGGGGTTGACGCGGGCATCGTCGTCGGCCAGGCCCAGCTGGCGCGTCACGGCCAGGCCCTGGGCGGCAAAGGCCTCGTTCAGTTCGATCACGTCCACGCTGTCCAGCGTCCAGCCGATGCGGGCCAGCAGCTTGCGCGTGGCCGGCGCCGGGCCGATGCCCATGATGCGCGGCGGCACGCCGGCCACGGCGCAGCCGATGACGCGGCCGCGCGGCTTCAGGCCGTATTGCTCAACCGCCGCATCGCCGGCCAGCAGCAGGGCCACCGCGCCATCGTTCACGCCCGAGGCGTTGCCGGCGGTCACGCTGCCATCGGGCCGCACGACGCCCTTCAACTTGGCCAGCGCCTCCAGCGTGGTGGCGCGCGGGTGCTCGTCGGTGCTGAACATCACCGGGTCGCCCTTCTTTTGCGCCAGGGCCACCGGCACGGTCTCGCCGGTGAAGAAGCCGGCCTCGTGCGCGGTCTGCCAGCGCTGCTGCGAGCGCAGCGCGAAGGCATCCTGATCCGCACGGGCGATGCCGAATTCCTGCGCCACGTTCTCGGCCGTCTCGGGCATCGAGTCGATGCCGTGGGCGGCCTTCATCGCCGGGTTCACGAAGCGCCAGCCGATGGTGGTGTCCTCGATCTTGGCCGTGCGCGAGAAGGCGCTGTCGGCCTTGCCCATCACGAAGGGCGCCCGGGTCATGCTCTCCACGCCACCGGCGATCATCAACTGGCCGTCACCGGCGGCAATGCTGCGCGCGGCCATGGCCACCGCATCCAGGCCCGAGCCGCACAGGCGGTTCAGCGTGGCGCCGGGCACATCGGTGGGCAGTCCGGCCAGTAGCGCGGCCATGCGGGCGACATTGCGGTTGTCCTCGCCGGCCTGGTTGGCACAGCCGTAGATCACGTCGTCCACCGCGGCCCAGTCGACGCCGGGGTTGCGCTCGATCAGCGCGCGGATCGGGATGGCGCCCAGGTCATCGGTGCGCACGCCGGCCAGCGCGCCGCCGTAGCGGCCGATGGGGGTGCGGATGCCGTCGATGATCCAGGCGTTGGCGGAAAGGCTCATGGTGCGGGTCTCGTGTTGTCTGGGACAGGTTGGAGGGCGGTACGCGGCAGTTTGTAGCAGGCCGGCGGGCGCGCTCAGATTGGCGGTTTCACGGCTGGCAATCCGCCGAGAAACAGGTCGGCCACGATCGGCGCCATGGCCTCGTGGCTGAGGCCGCGGTCGGGCCGCATCCAGGTGAACATCCAGTTGATCATGCCGAACAGCAGCATGGTCAGCGGCTTGGGCAGGGCGTCGGGTGTCAGGTCGGGGCGCACGGCCGACACCGCACGGGCCATGCCGGCCACCACCTCGCGCTCCAGCCCCAGCACGCGCTGCGCATCCTCGGGTTCGAGGAACTTCACGTCCTCGGTGAGCACGCGGTGCGCATGTTGCGCATCGGCGTATTCGGCCACGAAGCGCTGGATCAGCCGGCGCAGCCGCGGCTCGGGCGGCAGGCCTTCGGCTTCCACTTCGGCCACCAGCGCATGCAGGCGCTGCACATGGCCCTCGGCAAGCTGCACCAGCAACGCGTACTTGTCGCGGTAGTAGTGGTAGAGCGTGGCCTTGCTCAGGCCGCAGGCCTCGGCCACCTGGTTCATCGAGGTGGCGGCATAGCCGCGCCGGGCAAACAGCTCGCCGGCCCGCGCAAGAATCATCTCGCGCTGGTCGTCGTAGCCGGCGGAACGGCCGCGTCCCATCCGGCTCAGCTTCTCTCGTCGAACGACAGCACGACGTGCTGGGTGATGGGGTGCGCCTGGCAGCACAGCACGAAGCCGGCGGCCAGCTCGCTCTTGTCGAGCGCGAAGTTGCGCTCCAGCCGCACATCGCCTTCCAGCACCTTGGCGCGGCAGGTGCCGCACACGCCCGAGGTGCACGAGAACGGCATCTCCAGCCCGGCGGCCGAGGCGGCATCCAGGATGCTGGGTTGTTCACGCCGGAAGTCGAACTCGCGGCGCAGGCCGTCGCGGATGACCACCACGCGCGACAGCTCGGCATCGCCCGGCCGCGCCTCGTGCACCACCGCGCCCACCGGCTGTCCGCCCACGCCAGGTGCCACGCCAAAGCGTTCGATGTGCACGCGCTCGTCCGGCACACCGGCATCCAGCAGTGCAGCCTGGGCCTCGTCGTTCATCTGGAACGGGCCGCAGATGTAGGCATGGCTGATGCCGGCCGCCGGCACCACGCTGCGCAGGAACTCGCCCAGCTTGTCGCGGTTCATCAGGCCCATGTTCAGCGGTGCGTCGGTGGGCTCGTCGCTGAACACATGGTGCAGCGAGAGGCGCGTCAGGTAGCGGTTCTTCAGGTCCTCGAGTTCTTCCTTGAACATCGTCGACTGCAGCGAGCGGTTGCCGTAGATCAGCGTGAAGCGGCTCTTCGGCTCGCGCGCCAGCACCGTCTTCATGATCGACAGGATGGGCGTGATGCCGCTGCCGCCGGCAATGCCCACATGGTGGCGGGCGCTGGCCGGCTCGATCGGCACGAAGAAGCGGCCCTGCGGCGCCATCACCGCCACGGTGGCGCCGGGTTGCAGGCGCTCGTGGATCCAGTGGCTGAACACACCGCCCTTGACCTTGCGCACGCCCACGCGCAGCTCGCCATCGTCGACGCCGGCGCAGATCGAGTACGACCGGCGCAGGTCCTGCCCATCGATGGTGGCGCGCAATGTCAAGTACTGGCCCTGCGTGAAGCCGAACACCTCGCGCAGCGCCTCGGGCACCGCGAAGCTCACGATCACGGCTTCGGCGGTGTCGGGCTCGATGCGGCGCACCGTCAGGTCATGGAACAGGGGAGAGGACAAGTCAGTTCTCCGGATAGGCAAGACGCGCCTGCACGTGGCGCGGCAACGGTGGCAACCCGGCGGCCACCGCGGAACCGGCGTTGCCGGGCCGCAGGTGGCGCCCCGTTGAGGCGGAGGCGCCGAAGGCGCATCGGGGGTGGACCATCAAATTGGCTTGAAATGCTCGAAGGGCTCTTTGCACGCCATGCAGCGGTACAACGCCTTGCAGGCCGTGCTGCCGAAGGCCGACAGGCGCTCGGTGTGGGCGCTGCCGCAACGCGGGCAGGCAATGCTGGGCGCGCGGGCCATGAAGCGGATCGGCTGCTCGCCCTCGGCCAGCGCCGGGCCGGGCGGGGCGATGCCATAGGCGCGCAACTTCTCGCGGCCGGCCTCGCTGATCCAGTCGGTGGTCCAGGCCGGGGCGCGGCGAAGTGCCACCTGCGCGGGGCCCAGGCCGGCCTCGGCCAGCGCATCGGTGATGGCCTGGTTGATCACCTCGGTGGCCGGGCAGCCGCTGTAGGTGGGCGTGACGACGATGGTGAGCGCGCCATCGTCGCCCAGCAGCACATCGCGCACGATGCCCAGATCACGCACCGAGATGGCCGGCACCTCGGGATCGGGCACGCCGTCCAGCACGCGCCAGGCGGCGTCGACACGGCTGCTCACCTCGGCGCCGCACATGCTCACCACACCCCGTTGGGATAGGTGCGCTGCAGAAACTGCAGCTCGGCCAGGATGCGGCCCATGTGCTCGGTGTGCACGCCGGTGCTGGCGGTGCTGACGAACTTGCCTGCCGTCGGCGCGCTGAGGCCACATTCGCCGAACACCGCGGCCATCTCAGCCTCCCAGGGCTCGCGCAGCGCGGCGCGGTCGAGGCCCCAACCGGCGGCGGCCGCAGCCTCGTCGGCAGCGTCATCGGCAAACAGCTCGGGCACGTAGCGCCACAGCA
>CAYPDO010000454.1:0-4297 GCA_964409495.1 uncultured Bordetella sp. | reverse complement strand
GGCCGCCAGGTCAACCTGGTAGTCCAGCCCGATGGCGCCCTCGGGGCAGGCCTCGACGCAGGCATTGCAGCGGGTGCACAGGTCCAGGTCGATCGGGTTGCTGCTCTCCCAGGCCACGTCGAAGGCGCCCAGCCAGCCGGCCAGCCGGGTGATGCGCCCGCTGTGGATGGCGTGGTCGCGGCGCTGCGCCAGCGCGCTGCCGCTGCCATCGAGCAGCAGGCTCACATCGAGCTTGTCGGCCAGGCGGATGGCGGCGGCCTCGGCGGCCTCGGCCGGGCCGATCACCAGGCAGCGCCCGCCCGAGCGGTAGGTGTGGGTGGCCACCGGCTCGGCCGGCGGCAGCTGTGCCGCGGCAATCAGCGCGGCAATCTTGGGCGTGGCGCGGTCGCCCTCGCGTGACCAGCCGGCGGTCTCGCGCAGGTTGACGAAGCGGATCGGCTGCTCGGCCACCGGGCGGGCGCCCTCGGTCAGGTCGTTCAGCTCGACGAACAGGCGCTGCTCCTGCGTGCAGGCCACCAGCAGCTCGTCGCCGCTGGCGGCGGCCTGCTTGGCCGCACGCTGGAAGGCCGGCGCCTCGCGCCGGCACAGGCCGGTGTGCAGTGTCTCCAGGCCCTCAGGGCTGGCGCCCGGGCGCCGGGTCAGCACCTGCTGCAGCGCCTTCGGGTCCAGCGGCAGGGTGCGGTTGCAATCGCAGATCAGCGTCTTCATGGGGCAGGGCGGCGGGGGCGGTTTCGGCGGGCGGATCGTGCGGGGCTGGCGCGGCGGGGGGTGCTTGACGGTCTTGCGGGTCTTGCGGTGCGGTGGCGGCTGCTGTGGCGATGCTGTGGGAGGGCAGGCCGGCGCTGCCGGCAGCCTGCCGGCGTGCGGGTTCCGGCGCCTGCTCGTCGTCGAACAGACCGAGGAAGCGACTTTGCACCATCTGCCGCAACATCGCCGCGGGCAGGGGGTCGGGCTTGCCGTAGTCGTCGATGTAGATGTCCAGCCCGTCCATCACATTGAAGTGCGGATCGCTGAACAGCTTCTTCAGCGCGGCGTTCTTCACCTCGGGCTGCACGCCGCGTGCGACGAAGCGCGAGAAGTCGCTGGCATCGGCAGGCAGCCGGGCCACGTCGTCCAGCGTGGGCGCGGCCGCCGCGGCGGCTGGCACCGGGGCTGTGCTTGTGCCGCCTGCGCCGGGCGCCTGCGCCGCGGCTGGCGGCGCCAGAACCGGCCCCTGCACCGGCGCTCGCACCGGCCCGGGTTCCGCCAGCGGCGGCCGGGCCGCGGCGGGCGCGGGCGGTGTGGCGGGTGGCGGCACAGGCTCTGGCAGCGGCTGGCCGTGGCGGGCCAGCGCCTTGCGCTGCGACCAGCGCGACAGGAACGGAACGTCGTCGGCCATGGGGGGCGTGCGGGAGACCGGGGCGCGGGCGGCTCAGCGCCGCTCGGGGGTGCGGAACGAGGCCGGGCGCTTGCGCTGCTTGGGTTCGGGCCGGTAGTGCTGGTCGGTGTAGGCCTGCAGCCAGTCGCGCACGGCGGCGGGCAGCGGCAGGTTGTCCACACGCTCCTGCGCATCCAGCCAGCGGCCGGCCTCGTTGTACGACAGGCTCACCGCTTCGGGCCAGGCGCGCGAAGGGTTGGCTTCGTCGGTGCGCCACATCACGAACCACACCGGGCTGCCGCTGCTGAGGTTGAGGTAGTAACCCTCGCCCTCGTCGGCATACAGCGCCAGCTCGAGACCCTGGTGCAGGAACTGCGCTGTCTTGCCGTCGTCGCGCAGCAGGCGCGGCGGCTGGGCGGCCGCATCGGCCGCATCAGCGCCAGCGGCGGGCCTGAACTGGCCTTCGTCGATCAGCAGTTCGGCGATGCGGTGGCGCCAGTCTTCCCAGCGGTTGGGCTGATGCTCGCGCTCGATCAGCACCGCCACCCGCAGGCTCGGCCGCGTGGCGTTCATCGTGGTCTCCGGACGGCCTGCGGCCTCAACCGGCCACCACACGCACGGCCGGCGGCTGGGCGGGCGGCAGCGGCTCGGCGTCGAAGCGATCAAAGCCGGTGTAGCACAGGAAGTGGCGGTTGGCGGCGCGGCCGAACAGCGTCATGCCCAGGCGCGTGGCCAGCTCATGGCCCATCTGCGTGACGCCGTTGCGCGACACGACGATGGGCACGCCCATCTGCGCCGACTTGATGACCATCTCGCTGGTCAGGCGGCCGGTGGTGTAGAACAGCTTGTCGGCCCCGGCCACGCCGTGCAGCGCCATCCAGCCGGCGATGGTGTCGATGGCGTTGTGGCGGCCCACGTCCTCGACGAACATCAGCATCTGGCTGCCCTGGAACAGCGCGCAGCCGTGCACCGAGCCGGCGCGGCGGTGCAGGCTGTCCTGCTGGCGCACCACTTCGAGCATGGCGCGCAGGCCGCCCTGGCTGATGCGCGCGCTGCGTGCATCGGGCAGCCGCACCGATTCGACATGCGACAGCACGTCGCCGAACACCGTGCCCTGGCCGCAGCCGGTGGTGACCACGCGCTGCGCGGTGCGCGATGCGATCTCCGTCAGGCCGCGGTGCGTGGTGACGGCCGCCGCACCCACCTCCCAGTCGACCTGGATCGACGCGATCTCGTCCAGCCGCTGCACCAGGCGCTGGTTGAACAGGTAGCCCAGCACCAGCAGCTCGGGCTGGGCGCCCAGGGTCATCAGCGTGACCAGCTCGCGCTTGTCGACATAGACCGTGAGCGCGCGCTCGAAGGGGATCAGGATGCGCCGCCGCTCGCCGTACTCGTCAACGATCTCGATCTCGCGCAGCGCCTCGATCTGCGCGCACGACAGCGCCGGCGCGCCGGCGGCCGGCCGGGCCGTGGCGTCGGGCGCACCAGCGGCGACCAGGGCGGGGGCGGGTTCGGGCGGCATGTGGGATCGGCCGGTGGGCGAGCGGACAGTCGGTCGTGCAGGCAGATGTGCAGGCAGACGTGCGGCAGGGCCGCGCGGCCTACTTCTTGGCCGGTGCGGCGGCGGTGGTGGTGGCTGCCGCGGGGGCTGCGGCAGCCGGGGCGGAGGCCGCAGCCGGTGGGGTGTAGACGAACGGGCCGGGGTCGGTGCAGGCCGGCGTGTCGGTGGGCGCCGAGGCCGGCTTGCCGGCCTTCTTGGCGCCGTCGCGGTAGGCGCTGGCCACGCGCTCCATGCTCTTGCACAGCTGGAACTCGGCCAGCTTGTTGCCGTGGGCGGTCTTGGCGGCGGCCTCGGCGGCCTTGGCCTTGGCTTCGTCGCTGGGCGGCGGCAGCTTGGCCAGCGCGGCGGTGGTCAGCAGCGTGATGCCGCCCAGGCCCAGGGCGCTCAGGGTCAGGATGCGCTTCATCGGTCGGTCCTCGAATCGTTGCTTCTGGTGCCTCAGGCGCGCGCCACCGGGCTGGCCACGCCGCTGGGTGCGGGCTGGCCCGAGCGCTGCGCCGGGATCTTGCCGGCCTTGATGTCGTCGTACCACAGCTCGTGGTGTTCCTTGGCCCAGCCTTCGTCGACCCAGCCGGTCTTCATCGCGCCCAACGCGCCCTTGACGCCGATGGTGCCCATGTAGATGTGGCCGATCAGCGCGGTCATCATGACCAGCGCGGCCACGGCGTGCACCATGTGCGCCACCTGCATGTCGCCACGCAGGTAGGCCAGGTTGGGCAGCAGCTGGTCAAGGATCAGGCCCGAGCCCACCACCACGATGCCGGGGATGCACACCCCCCACCAGAACATGCCCTTCTCGCCGGCGTTGAAGCGGTGCGAGGGCACCTCGCCACTGCCGCCCAGCATGCCGCCGGCACGCTTGAGCCAGACGAAATCGGCCGCGTTGGCGATGTTGTCCTTGACGAAGGTGACGATGACGATCAGCAGCGACACCGCGAACAGCGGGCCGACGAAGTTGTGCAGGTTCTTCAGCAGATAGCTGAGCCAGCCGAACAGCGTGCTGCCGATGACCGGCAGCAGGAAGAACTTGCCGAAGGCCATCACGATGCCCGAGACCGCCAGCACCACGAAGGCCCCCGCATTGGCCCAGTGCGCGGCGCGCTCCAGCGGCGTGAAGCGCTCGATCTTGCGGCCGGTGTCGGCATGGTGGCCGCCCAGCGGGCCCTTGGTCATGTAGAAGATGGCCAGCGCCAGCAGCGCGATCAGCAGCAGCGCGCCGCCGTAGGGCAGGATCCACTGGTTGCGCACCTGGCGCCAGGCCTCGCCGGCGTTGGTGTAGCGCGCGCCCGGGTACTGCACGAAACTCTGGATCAGCGTGCCCTTCTCGGCGCCGGGCAGGCTGGTGTAGCCCTGCTGCTGGCCCGACTCGCGCACCGCGC
>CAYPDO010000453.1:0-4307 GCA_964409495.1 uncultured Bordetella sp. | reverse complement strand
CGGCGGCGCCAGGGGCGCGCGCCGCCGCCGCGGCCGTGCCACCGGCATCGGCCGGCCCGGCGCGTGCCACCGCGCATGTGCGGCGTTACCGCGCACTGGTGGAGGCGCGCTTTCGCGAGCAGCCCGCGCTGGCGGCACTGGCGGCCGAGCTGGGCATCACGCCCACGCAGCTCAACCGCGTGTGCCACCAGGTGCTGGGCCACTCGGCGCTGGGCGTGCTGCACGGCCGCCTGCTGCTGGAGGCGCAGCGCGACCTGGCCTACACCACGCTCAGCGTCAAGCAGGTGGCGCTGGGCCTGGGCTTTGCCGATGCCGGCTACTTCTGCCGCTTCTTCCGCCGCCACACCGGGCATGCGCCCAGCCGCTGGCGCGCGCTGAGCGTGGCCTGAACGGGCGAACTGGCGGGCCTGCACGGCGCTGTTCCGGCTCAATCCGCGGCCGCACTGGCCGCGTCCGCGTGACGCAATGCACGCAGGTGCCTGCGGCTGGTGCGGCGGTTCAAGTCGGGCGCCGCGGCTGCCGAAACCCCAGGTCATGCGGGCGTGGCCCGTGGCAGTGTGCATTCGCGAGAGATCAATCAGCATGGCGACGATGGTCGACGTTGGGGACCTGCGGGTCGGGATGTTCATCCACCTGGATCTGGGGTGGTGGGCGCATCCCTTTGCGCTCTCGAGCTTCATGATCACCAGCCCCGAGCAGATCGAGCAGATCCGCGCGCTGGGCAAGCGCCAGTTCCGCTGGAGCCCCGAGAAAAGCCGTCCGCTCGACGGGCCGACCACCGTGCCGGCCGAGCCGCTGCCGCCCGGCCCGCCCATGCCGGTGGCCCAGGCGGCCGAGGCCCCGGCGGGCATCGCGGGCAGTGCCGTGCCGGGTGCTGCGCCGCCGAGTACGACGCCGGTGCACGCGGCACCGGGTGGGCCGGCCACGGCGCAGCCGTCGGCACCCAGCGGCCAGGCTGCGGACAACAGCGTCGACAAGACTGCCAGCAAGGCTGTCGACAAGGCCGGTGAGCCGGTGGCGCTGGACCGCGTGCGCCAGCGCAGCGCGCTGGCCCAGCAGCGCGAGGCGCAGGCGCTGTGCCAGCGCCAGGTGGCCGAGGCGCGCGACGCCTGGGCCGATGCCGCGCGCCTGGTCAGCAGCACGCCGCAGCAATCGCGCGAGATCGCCGAGGGACTGACGCGCGCGCTGCTCGACAAGATGATGGTCGACCAGGACATGTGCGTGCGCGTGCTGTCCGACGAGGGCTGCGACCCGGTGGCCGGTCATGCGCTGAACGTGGCCGTGGTCTCGCTGCTGATGGGCCGCGTGTTCGGCTTCCCGGCGGAAGACATGCTGGACATGGGCGTGGGCGCGCTGATGCACGACATCGGCAAGCTCGAGCTGCCCGAGCGCGCGCGCTACGACGACGACCGCTGCGGCCCCAGTGACCAGGCGCTGTACCGCGAGCACGTGGCCCAGGGCGTGGCCCAGGGCCGGCGCATGGGCCTGAGCGAGGGCGCGCTGCAGGTCATTGCCCAGCACCACGAGATGGCCGATGCCAGCGGCTTTCCGCAGCGCCTGGTGCTCGACCGCATGGGCGGGCCGGCGCGCATCGTGGCCCTGGTCAACCGCTACGACAAGCTGTGCAACCCGCGCCACGCGGCGCAGGCGCTCACGCCGCACGAGGCGCTGTCGATGATCTTTGCGCAGTGCAAGACCAAGTTCGACGCATCGATGCTCAACGCCTTCGTGCGCATGATGGGCGTCTATCCGCCGGGCTCGGTGGTGCAGCTCACCGACGACCGCTATGCCACCGTGGTGAGCGTCAACTCCACGCGCCCGCTCAAGCCGCGCGTGCTGGTGTGCGATCCGGCCGTGCCGCCCGACGAGGCCCTGCTGCTGAGCCTGGACCGCGAGCACAACCTGGGCATCCGCCGCAGCCTGAAGCCGCTGCAGTTGCCCGCCGCCGTGCGCGACTATTTGTCGCCGCGCCAGCGCATGGTGTATTTCTTCGAGCCGCTGGTGGCTGCCGGTGGCAGTGCCGCGGAGGAACTGGCTGCGTGAGCCGCGCCCTCGTTCCGTACCGCGCGCCCGACGCCGCACCCGGCGGTGCGGGCAGTGGCACGCCCGTGCCGGCGGTGGCGGGCGCGGCGGTTCCGGCGCCCGCCGGTGCGTCGTGGGCCGCGGTGCTGGCGGCGCTGGCCGATCCGGCCTGGCTGGTCGAGGCGCAGGGCCTGACCGTGTGCGCCGCCAACCCGGCCGCGCTGGCGCTGCTGGGGCGTGGTGCCGCCGGCGTGCTGGGCCAGCGCGCCGAGTCGCTGATCGCCACGCCCGAAGACCAGGCCTTCTGGGACGAGGTTCGGCACGGCCATGCCGCGGTGCTGGCCTCGGACACCGTGCTGGTCGATGCCAGCGGCCGCCTGGTGCAGGTGACGCGGCGTGTGCAGCCGATCCAGGCCGAGCCCGCGCCGGGCGGCGATGCGGCCGCCCCCGCGCTGTACCTGGTGGTGGTGCACGACCGCAGCGAGGCCCAGCGCCAGCAGGACGAGCGCGAGCTGCTGCTGTCGGAGCTGCAGGCCACGCTGGAATCCACCGCCGACGGCATCCTGGTGACCGATCTGGCCGGCCGCATCCGCGCCTTCAACCGCCGCTTCGCGCAGATCTGGGGCCTGCCCGAGAGCCTGCTCACCGAGCGCCAGGACGAGGCCGTGTACGACTGGATGCGGCGCAGCGTCGACGAGCCCGAGGCCTACCAGCGCCGCATCGGCGCCATCCAGGAGGCCACGCTGCTGCAGGCCACCGAGCGCATCACGCTGCACTCGGGCCAGGTGATCGAGCGCGTCACGCGGCCGCAGCATTGCCATGGCCGGCCCTGCGGCCGGGTGTGGAGCTTTCGCGACCACACCGAGCTGGTCAGTGCCGGCCAGCGCATCGAGGCGCTCAGCACCACCGATGCGCTCACCGGCCTGTTCAACCGCCGCCAGATGGTGGCCACGATCACCGATTCGCTGCGCCAGGCGCGGCGTGGCGGCGGCTCGCTGGCGCTGCTGCTGCTGGACCTGGACCGCTTCAAGCAGATCAACGACAGCCTGGGCCACGAGGTGGGCGACCGCGTGCTGGGCGAAACCGCCGAGCGCCTGAAGGGCTGCCTGCGCCAGGGTGACCTGGTGGCGCGCGTGGGCGGCGACCAGTTTGCCGTGCTGGTGCACGAGGCCGACAGCCGCGCCGCCGAGGCCACCGCGCGCCGCGCGCTGGACGTGGTGGCCCAGCCGATGGCCGTGGACGGCCTACAGTTCACCCAGACCTGCAGCGTGGGCGTGGCGCTGTTCCCCGGCGACGCCAACGATGCCGACCACCTGCTGCGCCATGCCGAGAGCGCCATGCTGCGCGCCAAGCAGGGCGGGCGCGCTTGCTTCCGCTTCCACCAGCCGCAGCACGACGCCAACCTGCGCCAGCGCATGCGCATCGACCATGCCATGCGCCAGGCCCTGGCCAGCCACCGCTTCCGCCTGCACTACCAGCCGCAGGTGCAGCTGACCACCGGCCGCGTGATCGGCGCCGAGGCGCTGATCCGCTGGCGCGACCCCGAGCTGGGCGAGGTGCCGCCGGGGCAGTTCATCCCGGTGGCCGAAGAAACCGGGTTCATCATCGCCATCGGCGACTGGGTATTGGCCCAGGCCGTGCAGCAGGCCGCGGCCTGGCGCAGCAGCGGGCTCGAGCTGCCGGTGTCGGTGAATGTCTCGGCGCTGCAGTTCCAGCAGGCCGACTTCATCGAGCGGGTCGGCGCGGTGCTGCGCGAACACGAGTTGCCGGGCGAGCTGCTCGAGCTCGAGCTCACCGAGAGCCTGCTGGTGCACGACGCCGACGAGGCGTTGGCGCGCATGTCGCAGCTCTCGGCGCTGGGCGTGCGCATGGCCATCGACGACTTCGGCACCGGCTACTCCAGCCTGGCCTACCTGAAGCGCTTCCCGATCGACCGGCTGAAGATCGACCGCAGCTTCGTGAAAGCGCTGCCGGCCGACGAGAGCGATGCCACCATCGTGCGCGCCATCGTGCAGATGGCCCAGGCCCTGGGCCTGACCGTGATCGCCGAGGGCGTGGAGACCGAGCCGCAGCGCATGTTCCTCACCGATGCCGGCTGCGACGAGTTCCAGGGCTTCCTGTATGCCCCCGCGCTGGATGCCGACACCTTTGTCGAACGTGTGCGCGCCAGCCGCGACCGCCTGCGGCCGCGGCTGAGCCTGGTGAGATAGGGCACCCGGCCCCGCGTGGCCGCGGGTCCACCCGCCGGGCGGGCTGAGCCCGGACACAAGGCGTCCTGAGGACGG
>CAYPDO010000452.1:0-4309 GCA_964409495.1 uncultured Bordetella sp. | reverse complement strand
ACCGGCAACGACGCCACGCCGCTGTGGATCCCGCAGCTGGCCATGGCCGCCGGCAGCCTGATCCTGCTGATCGCCTTCATCGACGAGCTGGTGCTCGAGTGGCGCGGCCAGCGCGTGCAGCACGGCAGCGACGAGGCGCTGCACAACGAATGAACGACCTTCTCGTCACCTGCCTGCTGATCGCCGCGCTGTTCGCCATCCTGGGCAGCGGCGTGTGGATCGGGCTCACGCTGTCGGGCGTGGCCTGGATCGGCATGCAGCTGTTTTCCAGCCGCCCGGCCGGCGATGCGATGGCGCTCACCATCTGGGGCAGCAGTTCCAGCTGGACGCTGACCGCGCTGCCGCTGTTCATCTGGATGGGCGAGATCCTGTTCCGCACCCGGCTCAGCCAGGACATGTTCCGCGGCCTGGCGCCCTGGGTGCAGGCCCTGCCCGGGCGGCTGCTGCACACCAACGTGATCGGCTGCGCCATCTTCGCCGCGGTGTCGGGCAGCAGCGCGGCCACCTGCGCCACCATCGGCAAGATGACGCTGCCCGAGCTGAAGCAGCGCGGCTACCCCGATGACATCGCCATCGGCTCGCTGGCCGGCGCCGGCACGCTGGGCCTGCTGATCCCGCCGTCGATCATCATGATCGTCTACGGCGTGTCGGCCGATGTGTCGATCGCCCAGCTGTTCATGGCCGGCGTGCTGCCGGGCGTGATGCTGGCCGCGCTGTTCTCGGGCTGGCTGGTGCTGTGGGCGCTGCTGAACCCCGCCCAGGTGCCGGCCGCCGATGCGCCGATGTCCTTCGCCGCCAAGCTGCGCGAATCGCGCTACCTGATCCCGGTGGTGCTGCTGATCGCCGCGGTGCTGGGCAGCATCTATGCCGGCATCGCCACCGCCACCGAGGCCGCCGCGGTGGGCGTGGTGGGGGCGCTGGTGCTGTCGGCCGCGCAAGGCTCGCTGGGCTGGGCCACGTTCAAGGAATCGCTGCTGGGCGCCACGCGGCTGTACTGCATGATTGCGCTGATCCTGGCCGGCGCGGCCTTCCTCACGCTGGCCATGGGCTACATCGGCCTGCCGCGCCACCTGGCCGAGTGGATCGGCGCACTGAACCTCTCGCCCGCCGCGCTGCTGGTGGCGCTGACGCTGTTCTACATCGTGCTGGGCTGCTTTCTCGACGGCATCTCGATGGTGGTGCTGACCATGGGCGTGATCCTGCCCACGGTGCAGAAGGCCGGCATCGACCCGCTGTGGTTCGGCATCTTCATCGTGCTGGTGGTCGAGATAGCGCAGATCACGCCGCCGGTGGGCTTCAACCTGTTCGTGCTGCAGGGCATGACGCGGCGCGACATCGGCTGGATCGCCCGCGTCACGCTGCCCTTCTTCTTCCTGATGGCGGCGGCGGTGGTGCTGATCTGGGTGTTTCCCGGCATCGTGACCTGGCTGCCCGCGCAGATGCGCGGCTGAATCGCCCCGGGCCGGCCCGCGCGGCGCCACGAACAGCGCCGCCATCCCGACCCTGTTCCGGCGTTCGGCGCCACGGCGCGGCCCCTAGCATCGGCACAGCGTCCCGTCTGCCCGCACCGGGCGGGCGCGGCGCGCTGCCTGTTCGCAAGGATCCGCATGTCCGACATGTCACTGCCGCCGCTCTCGCTGCTGCCCCTGGGCGCCGAGACCAGCCCGCCTGCTGCTGCCGCCGCCGCCACGCCCCTGCCAGTGCTGATGGCCGCGGCGTCGGCGTTTGCATGGCCCTCGCTGATGGAACTGGGCTATCCGGCCACGGCGCCGCTGGCCGAGCCCGAGCCCTGCGAGATCGAAGGCCCCAACGGCACCGTCAGCGCCGGCCTGCTGCTGGGCATCGACACCGCGGCCGGCCTGGTGCAGATCAAGCGCAAGCAGTCGCGCACGCCGGTGTCGCTGAAGCTCACGCAGTTCCGGCGCCTGACGCTGATGCGGCCGCTGTCGCCGCTGCCGCAGCCCGCCGGCAGCGCCTTCGACGACACCACGCCGCTGCTGCCGCGGCGCGGCAACGGCGGCTGCCGGCTGCGTTTTCGCGACGGCCAGACGCTGCAGGTCAAGAGCATCGCCCATGTCGACACGCCGCTGGGCCTGTTCACCTTCACGCCGATCAACATCGAGGGTGACCTGCTGCGCAGCTTCTACCCGCAGCCCATGATCGCCGGCATCGACTATGCCGCGGCCGAGACCGACAAGCCCGTGGCCGACAGCCCGGCACCGGCACGCAAGCGCGGCGGCGAGATGCTGTCGATGCAGACCATCACCACGCCCGAGGCCTTGCGCGCGGCCATCGAGGAGCAGGCGCGCATGCCCATGGTGCGCATCGGCGAGGCCTTGCTGGCGCTGGGCAGCATCACCAAGCAGCAGCTGTCGGATGCGCTGCAGGAGCAGAAGCTGCACCGCAACGTGCCGCTGGGCGAGCTGCTGGTGCGGCGCGGCAGCGTCTCGCCCGAGCAGCTGCACACCGCGCTGGCGCGCAAGATGGGCTATCCGCTGGTGGATGTGAACGAGTTCCCGGTGGAGCCCACCGCGGCGCTGCGCCTGCCCACGGCGATTGCGCGGCGCCTGACCGCGCTGCCGCTGATGCAGCATGGCAGCCACCTGGTGGTGGCGCTGGAAGATCCGTCGGCGCGCAACGTGATCGACGAGATCGAGTTCACCGCCCAGGGCAAGGTGCTGCCGGTGCTGGCGCCCACCGGCAGGCTGGCGCGTGCCGTCGACCGCGTGTACCTGCGCCTGGGCGAGGACGGCATCGACCCCGGCAGCGACCTGTCCAGCCCGTTCTCGATGTACAGCCAGGAGCAGACCGAGAACGCCGACCGGCTGCTGGCCAACCTCGAGGTCGAGCAGGTCGAGGCCGAGGAAGGCCCGGCCATCGAGCAGAGCGACAACTCGCTGGTGCGCCTGATCAACACCATGATCCAGGAGGCGCGCAGCCAGGGTGTGTCCGACATCCACATCGAGTGCCCGCCCAGCCCGGCCAAGGTGCAGGTGCGCTTTCGCCGCGATGGCGTGCTGCGCGCCTACATCGAGCTGCCGGCCAGCTACCGCCAGGCGATGGTGGCGCGCATCAAGATCATGTGCGACCTCGACATCTCCGAGAAACGCAAGCCGCAGGACGGCAAGATCAACTTCGGCCGCTGGGTGCCGGGCCAGAAGCTCGAGCTGCGCGTGGCCACCATCCCCACCGCCAACGGCCACGAGGACGTGGTGATGCGCCTGCTGGCCAGCGCCCGCGCGCTGCCGCTGGAGAGCATGGGCCTGCAGCCCGACACGCTGACCGCACTGAAGACCGCCATCGAACGCCCCTACGGCATGGTGCTGTGCGTGGGCCCCACCGGCAGCGGCAAGACCACCACGCTGCACGCCGCGCTGGGCCACCTGAACACGCCCGACCGCAAGATCTGGACGGCCGAAGACCCGGTGGAGATCACCCAGTCCGGCCTGCGCCAGGTGCAGGTGAACGCACGCATCGACTGGACCTTTGCCAACGCGCTGCGCGCCTTCCTGCGCGCCGACCCCGATGTGGTGATGGTCGGCGAAATCCGCGACAAGGAGACCGCGCAGATGGCCATCGAGGCCTCGCTGACCGGCCACCTGGTGCTGAGCACCTTGCACACCAACAGCGCGCCCGAGACGGTGATCCGCCTGCTCGACATGGGCATGGACCCGTTCAGCTTTGCCGACAGCCTGCTGGCCGTGCTGGCGCAGCGCCTGGTGCGCCGCTGGTGCCCGCAGTGCGTGACCTCGCACCCGGCCACGGTGGAAGACACCGAGATGCTGCTCGACGAGTACCTGCACGCCTACCCCGACGCCGACGCGGCGCCGTCACGCGCCGCGCTGCTGGACGAGTGGACGCAGCGCTTCGGCCACGACGGCCAGCTGCTGCGCTTTCACGCGCCGGGCTGCAAGCGCTGCAACAGCAGCGGCTTCTCGGGTCGGGTGGGCCTGCACGAGCTGCTGGTGATCAGCCGCGAGCAGCGCCACCTGATCCAGATCTCGGCCGCGGCCGAGAAGATCCAGGCCCTCGGCATGGCCGAGGGCATGCGCACGCTGCGCCAGGATGGCATCCTGAAGGTGCTGGCGGGGCTGACCTCGATCGACGAGGTGCGGGCGACGAGCAATTCCTGACGGCCGGGGGCTGGCAGCGGCAGGCTGCTGGCTGGCGGCTCCTCGCACAGGCGCATCGGCTTGGTCGCTTGGCGGCTTGGCGGCTTGGCGGCTTGGCCGGTCAGGCTTTCCCATTTCTCCTTGCAGCCCGCCGGTCTCGCCCGGCCGGCGAGGTCCTTTCTTGTCGCGACAAGAAA
>CAYPDO010000451.1:0-4316 GCA_964409495.1 uncultured Bordetella sp. | reverse complement strand
CCAGCACCGACAGCGGGCGCCACGCCACGCGCGCCAGCGCGCCGTCGCCCAGCGGCTGCCAGCGGCCGTTGCGGCGCTGCCACCACATGGTCTCGCTGTCGGCGGCATGCGGCGCCACCGGGCTCACGCGCCACTGCAGCAGCACGCGGTCGGCCGCCGGCTGGGCCAGCAGGCGCGGCGCGCTCCAGCGTGCGCCGGCCATGCGCCAGCCGCCTTCGTCGGCCGGGTCCTGGCGCAGCAGCACGCGGTCGACAAACGCTGCGGCGTCCAGGCCACCATCGCGAAACTCGGCCGGCAGCTCGGCCAGCAGCTGCTGGCGGTCGGGCTGGGCGGGCGCCAGCCAGGCCGTCCACTGCTGCAGCTGGGCGTCGAGTTCGGCCAGCGTGCTGGCGGCCTGGCGCGCGGCCGTGCTGCTGAGCGCCGGCAGCGGCGTGGCCAGGGCCAGCTGCTGCGGTTGGGCCAGCACCAGACCGGGGGCGTCGGCGACCTGGCCGGCATGGCGCAGGCGGTAGCCGTGGGCGCCATGCGGCTGCACATCCAGCAGCTCGAGCGCCAGATCAAGGCCGCTGCGGTCGGTGGCAAAGGCGGTGACGCGCAGATCCACCGCCGCGGGCACGCCGGCCGCGTCGAGCAGCGGGCGCAGCACGGCCTCGGCCAGGGCCTCGGCGCGGCGCAGGCTGTCGGCATCCACGCGCAGCAGGTCCAGCGTGCCGGCCTGCAGCAGATCGGCCGGCCGGCCGCCCAGCACCTGCGCGGCAATCAGCTCGCTGATGGCGCTGACCGTGACATGCCGCGTTCCCACCTCGGCGCCACGGCACAGCGCATGCCAGGTCACGGCCTGGCCGCCCGCCTGGCCGCGCACCTGCAGCAGCCAGGCCGTGCCCGGTGTGCCCACGCTGAGCGCGAAGCGGCCCTGCGCATCGGTGCGGCCTTCCATGCGCCGGCCATCGGCGGCCACCGCCAGCACCGGGGCATCGGCCAGCGGCTGGCCACTGGCGGCCTGGCCGCTGAGCATGCCGGCGCGGCAGTCGGCGCAGGGCGCGCCATCCAGCTGCTGGGTGTCGGGCGCGCTCAGGCTGTCGGGCGCGCTGTCGCTGCCGCCGCCGCAGGCCGCCAACTGCGCGGCCAGCAGCCCAGTCAGCAGCGTGGCCACGACCCCCATCGGCAGCCGCCTCACAGCCGCCACTCCACGCCCAGCTCCAGGCTGCGGCCGGGCTCGGGCGCCATCAGGCGCAGAAACGAGCTGCTGTTGCGGATGCTCTGGTTGCCCAGGTTGCGTGCCACCGCAAAGGCCGTCCATGGCCCTGGTTGGCCGGGCTTGCCCGCCGGATCGGGCGTGGTCGCGCCTGACCAGTGCAGGCTGGCATCCAGCCGCACATAGCCCGGCGTGGGCTGCTCGTTGCGGCCGGGGCGCTGTTGCGCCTGGCCGCGGGTCAGGCGCCATTGCGCCACCCACGGGCCTTGCGCGGCGTCCAGCACCAGGGCCCAGCGCATCGGCGGCAGGCGCGGCACGTCGCTGCCATCGGCCAGGCGGCCGCGCACCGCATCGCCTTGCAGCGCCAGGCGCAGGCGCAGGTCGTCCTGCGGCCTGAACCGGCGCGCCAGTTCCAGCTCGTGGCCCACAAAGCGCGCTGCCGACTGCTCGCGCTTGGTGGCCGGCAGGCAGCGGTCGAGCCGGGTGCAGACGATCTGCGCCTGCTGCTCCTCGGCCTCGTAGAACCAGCCCAGCGTGCGCTGGTAGATGTAGTCGGCGCTGCGGTAGACGTAGGCATTGGCGCGCCACTGCCAGGGGCCTTGCTGGTGGCGCCAGGCCATGTCCCAGGCGTGCAGGGTTTCATTCACCAGGCCGGGGTTGCCCAGGTCAAACGTGCGGGTGGCGATGTGCGGGCCGCCGGCATACAGCTCCTGCACATCGGGTGCGCGGCCCACGCGCCAGTGGGTCAGCGTGAGGCTGCCCTGGGCCCAGGGGGCGGGTGGGGCGGCGCTGTGCGGCTGCGCGGCCGCGCTGGTGGCGTCAGGCGTGCGGACGGGCGCCGCATCGGCGCCGCCCCAGGCGTAGTCGCGCTGCAGCGCCAGCGAGCCGCTGCGTGGCCAAAAGCGCCGCGCCGGCATGGCGCGTGGCTGGCCCAGCACGCTGAAGCTGGCCTCGGGTTGCCAGCGCTGGTGATCGGTGCGCCAGCCGGCCTCCAGATGCCAGGGCGCGGCGTTCCAGCGCTGCAGCGCAAACACGCCCAGCATGCGGCCACGGCTGCGCGGCACGAAGGCCTCTTCGCCCAGCGCCGAGAACTCGCGCTGCTGCCACTGCAGGCCCAGCGTGCCGGGCCACTGGCGCCACCAGCGGTGCTGCCACTCCAGGCGCAGCTCGTCGACATCGTTGCGGAAGGTGGTGGACAGGCGCTGGCCCTCGCGCTCGTCATGGCCGTAGCGGCTGGCACTGGCGCGCAGCTGCAGCTGGCCGGCGCGGGCGTGGGCGGTGGCCAGCGGCAGCAGGGCCAGATCGAGTTCGGCGCGCAACTCCAGCCGCTGCTGGCGGGCATCGATGCGCACATCGCCGCCGCCGCTGGGCGGCTCGCCCGGGGCCGGCGTGTGGGCGTGGCTGTGGCCGCCGGGCGGGATGCCGTACACCTGCCGCAGCTGTGACAGCGCCAGCCCGGCATGGCCGGCCTCGCCCACCCAGGCCAGGCCCAGCGCGCCGCCTTCGCTGGCCGACTGGCTGTTGTCGATGTGTCCCCAGCTGTTGCGCTCGGTGCGCAGCTGGTACTGGCGCAGCACGGCGGCCTCGTCCACCGCCGCGCCGCGGATCGGCACCAGGCCCTGGCGCCGGCCGTGCACATCGGCATGCCAGGCCAGCGGCAGGCCGCCGGGCGCCGGGCCGTCGGCGCGCAGCACCAGCAACTGCTGGTCGCCCCAGCCCAGGCGGGCCTGGCCACCGCTGCGCAGCTGCGCGGGGCGCTGGGTGGGCACGCGGCCATCGTCCACCTCCACCGCGCCGCCGATGGCGCCGCCGCCGAAGCGGATGGTGGCCGGGCCGCGCCAGATGGTGATGCGCTCGGCCAGCGCCGATTCGAGCATCGCGCCATGGTCGGCACTGACCGTCGAGGCATCGTTGCTGCCGATGCCGTTGACCAGGGTGCGCAGCCGCGAGCCGCCCTGGCCGCGCACCACCGGCAGGCCCACACCGGGGCCGAAGCTGGCATTGGCCACGCCCATCTCGTCGGCCAGCGTGGCGCCCAGCGTGGCCGACACCGCGCGCTGCAGCGCGGTGCCGCGCAGCTGGCTTTGCGGTGCCATCTCGTCGGGCGCGCGCCGGCCCTCGATGGTGACCTGTTGCGGCAGTGCCGAAGCGCCGGCCGGCGCCACGCCTTGCGCGGCCAGCGGCGCAGCCAGCAGCGCGGCCTGCCAGGCCAGGAGACGGCGCGCGACGGGCACGGCCTGAAAAAGATCGACTGCCATTCGAACAAGGGGGTAAGACGACACAGTGTTGCATGAAATACGCAATACTGTTGCGTCTACGGAGGCCCCGGTCAGGGGATGTGTTTCTTCATTGGTGGAGGTTTCATGACGTTCAGTAACTGGATTCCGGCGATGGCGCTGGCCCTGGTGGCGGCCCTGCCAGCACAGGCGCAGCACCTGCACGAGGGTGACATCGAGGTGGCCGTCACGGCCGGCCAGCTGGTGGTGACGGGCGCGCATGTGGTGCACGCGGATGGCGGGCAGATCTTCGAGGGCGACCTGGGCGATCTGGCCGGTGGCCCCTACAGCAGCGATGACCCCGGCTTCGACAGCGAGGACGGCAGCTTCGTGGCCGGCGCGCTGGTCAACTACCGCGCCGTGGGCAGCCTGCTGGCCTGGAACGGCAGCGCCTGGGCGGCTGCGCCCGCGGCACTGGCCATGCGCCTGACCGGCAACCTGGGCGAAGAGACGCTGTGGAAGTCCACGGGCGTGGAGGGCGAGCTGACCGGCCTGATCGGCCAGGCCGGCAGCACCGGCAAGATCCACGAGCACCTGGACTTCACCATCACCGGCAGCGGCCGCACCGCCGTCAGCGCCTACCTGGTGAAGCTGACGCTCGAATCCGGCAGCTACCAGAGTTCCACCCCCTTCTACATGGCCTTCAACCGCGGCCTGGATGAAGAAGGCTTCGAGACCGCCGTGCACAGCCTGGCCGCCGTGCCCGAGCCCCAGGCCGCGCTGATGCTGGCCCTGGGCCTGGCCGGCCTGGGCCTGCTGCGCCTGCGCCGCGGCGCGCGCTGAGCCCGCGCCCGGCGCCCGACGCCCCGGTGACGGCCGCGGTGCTGTTGCGCGGCCTGCAGGCC
>CAYPDO010000450.1:0-4323 GCA_964409495.1 uncultured Bordetella sp. | reverse complement strand
ACATGGTGATGGGCGAGCGCGGCATGAAGGACATGACCGAGATGGAGATGCCGCTCCCGGACAACACCGCGCCGATGATGGCCGGGCAGGGGCCGTTCGGCGCTGTCGGCATGGGCGGCATGTTCAGCGTCGTCAAGGTGCGCAAAGAACAGAAGCGCGGCGACTACAGCGACCCGGGCTGGTACCAGCACCCGCCGGGCACCGTCGCCTACGAGTTCACCGGCGCACTGCCCGACCCGGCGCGCTTCAAGTCCGAGAGCGCCGGATCTATGCCGGCGGTCTCGAGGCCCGCGCAGGACATCGAGGTCAAGGTGCGCAAGCCATCGGGTGGACACGCCAGCCACTGACGGCACCCACGCACGACAGCGCCAGCCGCTGCGTTCACTTCCTCCCACACATCGACAAGGAACCCTCATGCAAACCAGCAAGCGCCATCTCCTGCTCGCCGTCTCGGCCCTCGGTCTCGGCTTCACCGGCCTGGCACGCGCGCATGGCAACGAAGACCACCCGAAGAAGACTGGCCCTGTCCGCAAGGAGCAGAAGGACTGGGGCGTGGCCGGCGATGCCAAGGCCGTTCGTCGCACCATCGAGTTCCGCATGGGCGACAACATGCGCTTCACGCCCGAGCGCATCGACGTGCGCCAAGGCGAGACGCTGCGCTTGCGCGTACAGAACACCGGCAAGGTGATGCACGAGTTCGTCATCGGCACCAAGGCCGAGAACGCCAAGCACGCCGAGCTGATGATCAAGTTCCCGAACATGGAGCACGACGAGCCGTACATGGCCCACGTGTCTCCGGGAAAGACCGGCGAGATCGTCTGGACCTTCAACCGTGCCGGCACCTTCGAGTTCGCCTGCCTGATCGCCGGTCACTACTCGGCGGGCATGGTCGGCACCATCAACGTGACGGCCTGAGCGCTGCCTGGCGACAGCCTTCTCTTCCTTCACCCCATCCATCACGGAGTCCCAATGAACCACCTCGTTTCCGCACTGCTCGTTTCCGCGCTGATGAGCGGCCCCGCCCTGGCACAGCAGAAGGCCGATGACCATTCCGCGCACCACGCTGCCACGCCCGCAACGGCGGCGGCGAGCAGCGGCGACATGGCCGACGGCGAAGTCCGCAAGATCGACAAGGACGCAGGCAAGCTGACGCTCAAGCACGGCGAGATCAAGAACCTCGACATGCCGGGCATGACGATGGTCTTCCAGGTCAAGGAACCCGCGCTGCTCGACAAGGTGAAGGTCGGCGACAAGGTGAAGTTCCGCGCCGAGAAGGCCGGCAGCGGCTACGTCGTGACCGTCATCGAGGCGGCGAAGTAGCCGCGCAGCGCGGTCCCGCTGTCCCAGCGGCTTGTCAACTTGACCAGCGTCAACCTCGGTCCTGCGCTTGCATTTAGCATGAAGGCGCTGACGGGCCATGGCTCATCGGCCACTCTGTTCATGTCAACGGCCAAGGTCCTTCCACGGCCCCGCCGCACCGCGGCGGCGATGCTGTTCGTCTGGCTGTTCGCGACCTTCGCGAGCTGGGCCAACGCCTGCCTCGTGCAGCCGTCTGCGGCCGTGGAGGGCCGGTCTGAACACCACCTGCGGATCGACGCCGGTGCCGATGTCCGGGCGCACCACGCTGCGCCGCACGCCGGAGCGGAAGACGATCTGGACGCCGGCTTGCAGTCCTGCATCAGCTTCTGCGACTTGGAGCAGAGCATCGTCGCGAAGGCGCAGCCCACGAAGGCGGATGGCAACGCCGACTCTGGCATGCCGCCGCCTGCCGCTTCGGGCAGTTGGCCGGCGCAGACGCTCGATCGGGTCAAGTCCCGCTGGCGTCCGCGTGCAGCGCCCCCGCCACCGGGTCTGCCAGTCGCCATCGCGTTCCTGCGGCTGACGCGGTAGCTCCTCCGCCGGGCTGGTGCGCGTGGCTGTGCCCGCGCCGTTGCCGGCCCGTCACGCGTTGCCTGCCCGGCTTGCCGCCACCGCGGGCTCCTTCCCCCTCATGAGCCGTCCTGCGGCGGCAATTCGCTCACGTTCACCACTGGAGACCCACCATGACCACGCTTCGTTCGCTCGTCATTGCTGGCACGGCTGCCTTCGTGCTCACCGCTTGCGCCCAGACCCCCGGCGCGCCCGGGGCCGCCGACCACGCGGCACACCATCCTGCCGGTACGGCGGCCCCTGCCTCCGCGCCCGCCGACCGCATGGCGATGATGGATGCACACATGACCAAGATGCGCGAGATGCACGAGAAGATGTCGCGTGCGGGCACGCCGCAGGAGCGGCAGGCCCTGATGGCCGACCACATGAAGCTGATGCAGGATGGCATGGCCATGATGGGCGGCATGGGCCCCGGAGGAATAGGGGGCATGGGCATGGGGGGCATGCGGGGCATGGCTCCGGCCGGCGCGGCAAGCGCCCCGATGGACATGGCCACGCGCCATCAGATGATGGAGAAGCGCATGGAGATGATGCAGTCCATGATGCAGATGATGATGGACCGCATGGGTCCGCCGCCGGCACGGCCCTGAGCCATGGCGGAAAGCAGCAAGCCGTGGAAGGCCGCGGCGCTCATGGCGGGGGCCGTCGCCGCAATCGGCGTCGGCGCGGCGGTGGTCTGGAAAGCGGACCGCGCCGCGGAGCGGCCAGTCCAGCTGCGGCCAGACGATGCGGCCGTCACTGCGCTCGGGCAGCAGGTCTACACGGCGCGGTGCGCGGCCTGCCACGGCGCGCGCCTGGAGGGTCAGCCCCACTGGCGCGAACGGGGCCCGGATGGCCGGTTGCCGGCACCGCCGCACGACGCGAGCGGGCACACCTGGCACCACCCGGACGAGCTGCTGTTCCGCATCACCAAGCACGGTGTGGCCAAGGCAGCGAACCTGAAGGACTACGTGTCGGCCATGCCCGCCTACGACGGCGTGCTCAGCGACGCGGAGATTGTCGCCGCTCTCTCGTGGATCAAGGCACAGTGGCCGGCCGACATCCGCGTCCGGCACGACGAGCTGAACCGGGCGGCCAGTCGCTGAGGCACCGGCGCAAAGCCGCTTGACCTTCACACGGGGGCAAGGCCTATGGTTGACCTGTCCCGCCCGGGCATCACGGATGCCCAACCGACCGAGGAGCCGTTCATGAACCAACCCGTCGAAGACGCCGGCACACCGCGCAGCCGCGGGCCCTTGACCGTGGCACTGCTGATGGTGGCACTGATCGTGGTGTTCTACCTGCTGAGGGAGCACTGGGGTCACGTGGCCGGCCTGTGGCCGTACCTGCTGCTGCTGGCCTGCCCGGTGATGCATCTCTTCCACGGCCACGGTGGCCATCGGCACCATGGAACGCACCACAGTTCGGGGACCGACCAGGGCCCGCGTGGAGGCTGACCCGATGGACATGCACGCACAGCCGAAGCACGGCGGCCACCACGGGCACGAGCACGCGTCCGAAGGCGGCCACGAACACCACGACCACCACGGCCACGAACACCACGGCCACGAGCATGGCCATCCGCACGGCAACACGCCGCCCGGAGGGCATGGCGCGCATCAGGCCGAGTCGCCCGCTGCTGCGGTGCCCGACGGTACCGTGTACACATGCCCCATGCACCCCGAGGTGCGGCAGGACCATCCCGGCAACTGCCCCAAGTGCGGCATGACGCTGGAGCCGGTACTGCCCACGCTCGACGAGGACGAGAACCCCGAGCTGGCGGACTTCCGCCGCCGCTTCTGGTGGACCTTGCCGCTCACGCTGCTCGTGACGCTGCTCGCGATGGTCGGCCACCGGCTGCAGTGGTTCGAGATGGCCACCCAGAGCTGGATCGAGCTGGTTCTGTCTGTGCCCATTGTGCTGTGGGCCGGCTGGCCGTTCTTCGTTCGGGGCGTTCAGTCGGTGCGCCACCGCAGCCCGAACATGTGGACGCTCATCGGCCTGGGCACCGGGGCCGCCTTTGCCTACAGCGTCGTGGCGACGGTGGCGCCGGGCGTGTTCCCGGCGTCGTTCCAGGCCATGGGTCGTGTCGCGGTCTACTTCGAGGCTGCCGCAGTCATCATCTCGCTAACGCTTCTCGGCCAGATCCTCGAGCTGAAGGCCCGCTCGCAGACCTCGGCAGCGATCAAGTCGCTGCTCGGCCTGGCACCGAAGACGGCGCGCCGCATCGGCGCCGACGGCAGCGAGGAAGACGTGCCTCTCACCCATGTCCACGTCGGCGACCTGCTCCGCGTGCGGCCCGGCGAGAAGGTGCCCGTCGACGGCGTGGTGACCGAAGGCTCCAGCGCGGTCGACGAATCGATGCTCACCGGCGAGCCGGTACCCGTGAGCAAGCGCCCGGGGGACAAGCTCATC
>CAYPDO010000449.1:0-4327 GCA_964409495.1 uncultured Bordetella sp. | reverse complement strand
GGAAGACCTTCATCGAGGTCTACCTCGAGGACTACCACGTCGGCCCCTTCCACCCCGGGCTGGGCCGCTTCGTCACCTGCGACGACCTGAAGTGGGAGTTCAGCCCGCAGCACTCGGTGCAGACGGTGGGCATCAACGACTCGCTGCGCCAGGCCGGCTCGCCCGCCTACAAGCGCTGGCACGAGGCGGTGCTGGCGCTGGGCAATGGCGCGCCACCCAAGCAGGGCGCGATCTGGCTCACCTACTACCCGAACATCATGGTCGAGTGGTACCCGCATGTGCTGGTGGTGAGCACGCTCTACCCCAAGGGCCCGCAGAAGACGGTGAACATGGTGGAGTTCTACTACCCCGAGGAGATCGCCGCGTTCGAGCGCGAGTTCATCGAATCGGAGCAGCACGCCTACATGGAGACCTGTGTCGAGGACGACGAGATCGCCGAGCGCATGGACGCCGGCCGCCGCGCGCTGCTGGAGCGTGGCGACGACGAAGCCGGCCCGTACCAGAGCCCGATGGAAGACGGCATGCGCCACTTCCACGAGTGGTATCGCCGAGTGATGGGCATCGGCCGCGCCCCATGGTGAGCTGACTAACGGCCGGCCACCTTCCGCAGCAACTCGATCAACATCAGGCGCTCGGCGCGGCTGAGGCGCTCATCGAGCTCGCGCTCCATCGGCACCGCGGCCTGGGCGCCGGCCTCGGCCACGCGCTGTCCTTCGGCGGTGAGCACCACGTTGTGGCTGCGGCGGTCGGCCTCGCTGCGTTCACGGCGGATCAGGTCGCGCTGCTGCAGGCGGTCGAGCAGCAGGGTCAGGTTGGGCGCAGACAGCGCCAGTGCCTGCCCCAGGCGCTTGGGCGCCAGCGGGCCATTGGCCAGCAGCAGCAGCAGCAGCGAGTACTCCACCTTGCGCAGGTTCAGCGGGGTACCGACATGGCGGTAGAAGGTGTCCATCGTGGTCACCGTGGCGGTGGCCAGGTGAAAGCCCAGCACCTCCTCCAGCACGCCCAGCGACAGGGCCTGGCCTGCAGGTCGCGCCGCCATCAGCCGTGCCGTGCCGCCAGATGCGGCAGCGCCGCGGCGCGGCAGCCCACACGCGCCCAGTGCACCTGGGCCTGCGGCAGCAGCCAGTCGAGCCCGAAGCGCGCGGCGTCCATCCAGTCCTGGGCACAGCGCCCGCCGGGCGCCGGCGCGCGCGCCGGATCCCGCGCCGTGCGCGCGATGCGCGCCCAGGCCCAGGCGAACAGCGCATGGCCCACGCCGGCCAGCATGTCGTCGGCCACGCGCAGCGGATACTCGGCGTCGTCGGCGCGGCCGGCCAGCAGCGCGCACAGCGCCTGGCGCCAGGCGGCCAGTTGCCCATCCAGTGCATCGGCAAAGGGCTGCAGCGCGGCGTCGGCACGGCACAGCGCGGCTTCGGCGGCCAGATCGGCGATCAGCGCCTGGACATGCCGGCCGCCGTCGTCGAGCAGCTTGCGCAACACCAGGTCGATGGCCTGGATCTCGTTGGTGCCCTCGTAGATCATCGCGATGCGGCTGTCGCGCACGGTCTGCTCGATGCCGTACTCGGCCACGAAGCCGTAGCCGCCCCAGGCCTGCAGCGCCTCGTCGGCGCCGCGGTGGCCCAGTTCGGTGAAGAAGGCCTTGGCCACCGGCGTGAGGATGGCCACCTGGGCCGCCGCGGCAGTGCGGCGCGTGGCATCGGGATGATGCTCGGCCTCGTCGAGCAGCATGGCGCAGCGCAGCGCCACCACGCGGGCGGCATCGGTGCGCGCCTGCAAGCCCAGCAGCAGGCGGCGCATGGCCGGGTGCCAGGCGATCGGGTCGGCACCCTGCCCTGCCCCGGGGCGCGCGGCGCCCTCGGGCCGCGATGGCGCACGCATCTGCACGCGCTCGGCGGCGTAGCGCCAGGCGTTCTGCGTGGCCGCCTCCAGGTGGCCCAGGCCCTGCATGGCCACATGCAGACGGGCCGAGTTCATCATCCTGAACATCGCCGCCAGGCCGCGGTGCGGCTCGCCGATCAGCCAGCCCTCAGCCTGCTCGAAACGCATCTGGCAGGTGGCGCTGCCGTGGATGCCCATCTTGTGCTCGATGCCGTCGCAGTGCACCGCGTTGCGCCGGCCATCGGGCATGAACTTGGGCACCAGCGCCAGCGACAGGCCCTTGCTGCCCGCGCCGCCATCGGGCAGGCGGCACAGCACCAGGTGCACGATGTTGTCGGTGAGGTCGTGGTCGCCGCCGCTGATGAAAATCTTGCTGCCGGTGATGCGCAGCGCCACGCCGTTGGCCGCGGGGGCCCCCTGCACCACCTCGGCGCGGGTGCGCACCTGGCCCAGGTCGCTGCCGGCCTGCGGCTCGGTGAGGCACATCGTGGCCAGCCACTGGCCGCTCACCAGCGGCGGCAGGTAGCGCGCGCGCAGCTCGGGCACGGCGTCGTGGCGCACCACCTCGCAGGCGCCGTGCAGCAGGCCCGGGTACATGGTCCAGCCGTGGTTGGCGGCGGCGATCATCTCGTTGAGCGGCATGTTCAGGGCCTCGGGCAGGCCCTGGCCGCCATCGGCCGGCGGCGCGGCCAGCGCCGGCCAGCCACCGGCCACATAGGCCGCCCAGGCCGCGCGAAAGCCCTGCGGCGTGGTCACGCCCTCGGGCGTCCAGCGGCAGCCCTCGCGGTCGCCGGTGGCATTGATCGGTGCCAGCACCTCGGCGGCGAAACGCCCGGCCTCGGCCAGCACCTGGGCCGCCGTGTCCGCGTCCAGCTCGGCATGGGCCGGCAAGGTGGCCCACTGGGCCGGGGCATCCAGCACCTGGAGCAGCACATGCAGCATGTCGGCCACCGGGGCCTGGTAGGTCCACATCGTCGTCGGGCTCCGCAGGGGGCGGCGGGCTCAGGCCTGCTTCTTGGCCGCGCCCAGATAGGTCTCGACCACGCGGGGGTCGTGTGCCAGCGCGCTGGCCGGGCCTTCCAGCGCAAAGGCGCCGGTCTCGAGCACATAGCCGTGGTCGGCCACCTCCAGCGCGGCGCGCGCGTTCTGCTCGACCAGCAGGATCGACACGCCCTGCTCGCGCAGGCTGGAGATGATGCGGAAGATCTCGCGCACGATCAGTGGCGCCAGGCCCAGGCTGGGCTCGTCGAGCATCAGCAGCTTGGGGCCGGACATCAGCGCGCGGCCCACCGCCAGCATCTGGCGCTCGCCGCCCGACAGCGTGCCGGCCAGCTGCGCGCGGCGCTCCTTCAGGCGCGGAAAGGTGGTGTACACCCGCTCCAGCGCGCTTTTCCAGTCGCGGCGCTGCTTCATCGCACGCCAGGCGCCGAGCACCAGGTTGTCTTCCACCGGCATGGTGCCGAACAGCTCGCGTTTCTCGGGCACCAGGGCCAGGCCCAGCATCACCCGCTCTTCCAGCGTGACGTCGGCCAGATCGGTGCCGTCGAACACGATGCGGCCACGCGCCGGCAGCACCGCCATCAGCGCGTTCAGCGTGGTGCTCTTGCCGGCGCCGTTGGGGCCGATGATGGTCACGACCTGGCCCTTGTCGAGCTTGAAATTGAGGCCCGACAGCACCTCGGCGCGGCCATAGCCGGCGTGGAGGTCACGTACTTCCAACAAGGCGGTCATCTCAATGTTCCGTTCCGAGATAGGCGGCGCGCACCACCGGGCTGGCCTGCACCTCGTCGGGCGTGCCCTCGATCAGCTTGGTGCCGAACTCCATGACCACGATGCGGTCGACCAGGCCCATCACGAAGTCCATGTCGTGCTCGACCAGCAGGATGCTCATGCCCTCGCGCTTGAGCTGGCGCAGCACGTCGGCCAGGGCCTGCTTCTCCTTGTGGCGCAGGCCGGCGGCGGGCTCGTCGAGCAGCAGCAGGGCCGGGTCGGTGCACAGCGCGCGGGCGATCTCCATCAGGCGCTGCGGGCCCAGCGCCAGGTTGCCGGCCAGCTCGTGCATCTGCTCGGCCATGCCGATGCGCTGCAGCTGCGCCTCGGCCTCGGCGAACAGGCGCTTCTCCTCGGCGCGATCCAGCCGCAGCATCGCGCGCAGCGTGCCCGACGAGGTGCGCAGGTAGCCGCCCAGCGCCACGTTCTCCAGCACCGTCATCTCGGGAATCATCTTCACGTGCTGGAAGGTGCGCGACATGCCGCGCCGCGCGATCTCGCGCGAGGGCAGGCCGCCCACCGCCTCACCGCGAAAGCGCACCGCGCCACGCGTGAGCGGCAGCACGCCGGTGACCAGGTTGAAGGTGGTGCTCTTGCCGGCGCCGTTGGGGCCGATCAGGCCCATGATGTCGCCGGCGCGGATCTCAAAGCTGACATCGTTCACCGCCACCAGGCCGCC
>CAYPDO010000448.1:3630-4330 GCA_964409495.1 uncultured Bordetella sp. | reverse complement strand
AGGCCAACGAGATCAGGCTCATCACCTATGTGCCCGACAAGGTGCTGGCCCCGCTCCGCCTTGCTTTTCGGGCCTCATCTTGCTGATCAGGTGCATGAGGAACAACAGCGACCCATCGGACACGCGGGGCAGGCCGGGCCCGAAGCGGCCGTTGAACCCTTGCTTCTCGTACTCCTCGCGGATCGCCTTCTCGATCTTCTTCCACTCCACACCGAACGGTGGGTTCGACAGCATGTAGTCGAACAGCTTGCCGAGCAGGCCGTCGTCGCTGAGCGTGTTGCCGAGGACGATGTTGCTGATGTCCTGGCCCCGAATCAGCATGTCCGCCTTGCAGATGGCGTGTGACTCCGGGTTGAGTTCCTGCCCGAAGAGGGTGAGCCGTGCCTTCGGGTTCAGCTCGAACAGGTACTCGCCCGCCACGCTGAGCATGCCGCCCGTGCCCGCTGTCGGGTCGTACATGGTTCGCACGACACCGGGCTTGGTCAGCGCCTCGCCGTCTTCGATGAACAGCAGGTTCACCATCAGGCGGATCACCTCGCGCGGGGTGAAGTGCTCGCCGGCTGTCTCGTTGGAGAGTTCGGCGAACTTGCGGATCAGCTCTTCGAAGACCAACCCCATCTGCACGTTGTTGACGTGCTTGGGGTGGAGATCGATGGAGGAGAACTTTTCTGTGACCAGGTAGAGCAGCTTGGCCTTGTGA
>CAYPDO010000448.1:0-3620 GCA_964409495.1 uncultured Bordetella sp. | reverse complement strand
TCGACCGTGGCAGCGAAGTCGAAGTGCTCGAAGATGGAGCGAACGTCGGGCGAAAACCCCTGGATGTAGCTGTCCAGGTTGGCACGGATGTGGTCCTGGTCGCCCATGAGCTTGCCCATGTCCAACGACGAGACGTTGAAGAAGTCCAGGCCGGTCTTGCGCTTGACGAAGGCCTCGAACGCGATGCCAGCCTTGCGCTTCTCAGCGTGTTCTTTCAGCGCCACCTCCTTGGTGGGCGCGAGCACGCAATCCAGACGACGCAACACTGTGAACGGCAGGATCACGCGGCCGTACTCGCTTTGCTTGAAATCGCCGCGAAGGAGGTCGGCAACGGACCAGATCAGGGAAGACAGGACTTGCTGGTTCATTGGACTCGGTTCGCGTGGGCGACGGGGGCAGCGGACAGTGAGGTCAGGACACTTCCAGCGGAAGTTGCTTTGGCCGCTTCGCAACCCTGCTGCGGCCGGCCGCCGGCTTCGCCGGGTCGAGCACCACTGGGTCGCTGAGTTCGACCACGTAGGGGTAGGCCAGCGTCGCGACGACGGCTGCGACGTAGGGCCCATCGGTGGACCTGCCAGTCCGGTGCACGACGGCGGTGACCTGCGAATGTCCGACCGGATTGCCGGTTGCGAAGTTGGCGAGGTCAGCGATGGCGAAGCGGTCCCCGCTGTCGTTCACGCGCAGCGCCTCGTTTCGCTGGCACACGAGTGCGTAGTGCCGCGACTTGCTGATGCCGGCCGCGCCGCCTCGGCTCGTGACCAGCGTGCCAGCGGGCATCTCCCACTCCTGCTCGTCGATCCCCCGGGCGGACTGCCAGGCGAAGACCTCGGCTGGCGCCACGTCGACGGCACGAGGCGGTGCCAGCATGGGGGAGAACACGACGCACGGGTCGCGGCCCTTGAGGCTTGCCAGCAGCTTGCGCACGGAAGGCGCGACGCTGTTCCCGATGCCCCACAGGAAGATGCCACCGGCGGCCTGCCGCTCCTGCTCCTTGCGGTCCAAGATCGACTCGACCGCCTCCCCGCTTTCGGTGCCGTATCGGGTCCAGACGAAGTAGTCAGGCAGTGGCATGGTCTCCTCTCAGGTTCGCATTATTGTAGACTTCGCAATCACTAATGCAAAGTCGCCGACCAATCACTGAAGTCGTGTCGGAGCTGCGATCTTGGCAGCAAGAGCGCGGCCTTGCCTACGATCAGATTGCCAGAGGAGCGGGCGTTGATCTCTCGTCGGTGTATCGGTTGCTGGGCGACGACGAGCCGCGCAGGCGCTACGGCAAGGCGCTGAAGCTTATTTGCAAATTCGCAAATATTTCCATCAACGGACAGGCAGCTGCCGGCGAGGTGCCGCCCGTCGTTCGTGACGCGGTTTTGCGAACCTGGGACGGCAGCGCCGAGCACGCGAATCGGCTTGCCTCGGCGATCACCGCCGTCGGTGAGCTGATCCGGCAGGCGGTATCCTCAAAGTAGGTTCACCCATGTCCAAGACGGATGCCCTGATCAAGCGACTTGAGGTTGCCGGCTTCGCCGGTGACTTCGTGCGCACCTGCCTACCCGACTGGTGGGACGTTCAAGCCGAGCAATCCGACTCGTCCTGGCTTCATCTCCAGCTTGGATTGGCGCAGCGCCTGTCCATCGAGCCGTTGAGCCTGTTCGACGAGAACGCACCGCTGCAGCTCTCGGACGTAGGACGCCCAAAGTTCAAGCACCTCGCGCTGTCGGAGGCTCAGCAACGTGCCGCCAATGGTTTCGGCAGCGGACTGGCGCGGCTTCTTCTGGCAGCTACGCCAGAGGGGACGCACGAGCTTCCTGCGTCCGCCCTGGAACTTCGGCACCTCTTGCTGGAAGGCGCTGCCGAGCCGTGGGTGGGCTTCGGTCAGTTGCTCACTCTCTGCGCTGCCTTCGGAATACCGGTGGCCCATCTCACGGCGTTCCCCGCCGGCATCAAGGGCATGGCCGCGATGACCACGAGCGTCGGGGCTCGCGGTGCCATCTTCACGGCTCGCAAGCCGACTCATCCGGCGCAGGTGTCGTTCTACATCGCGCATGAGCTTGGCCACATCGCGCTCGGCCATGTTCGGGACGGCCGCTCGATCGTGGAGGCACTGACGCTCGACCCCGAGGAGACCGACGATGGCGTGCCGCCCGACGATGAAGAGGTGGCAGCAGACCGGTTCGCCTTCGAGCTTCTGACGGGTCAGCCGGTGCTGCTGGTGCAAGGCCCGACCGACAAGGGCACTGCCAGGGAACTGGTGGAGAAGGCCATTTCGACGGGGCACGCGCTGCGCATCGACCCGGGGTTGATCATCCTGTGCTTCGGCCGCCAGTCGAACCGCTGGCCACTGGCAGGCGCTGCGCTGAAGATGCTGCCGGACCACGATGTGGCGGTCACTGCCCAGATCAATCGGGCGCTTCGCACCCAGCTCGACCCGGAGATGCTGTCATCCGAGGATCGCGCCTACATCGACGCGGTCGCGGCTGCCGCATGACAGAGGCCAGCCCCTACCGTCTGCTGCTGGACGCGGACGTATTGATCAAGCTTTCTGTTCTGGACTGCTTCACCGAGTGCATCACCGCGCTTGGCTACACGCTGCTGGAATGCGCCACGATGCGCTCGATGACGCGCAGTGCTGGTGTCGACAACCAGGTTGTTCGCGAGCGACGAGCCGGCGGCCCCGGCAAGCCGGCACGACGACTCTTCAAGACCCTGTCTGCGATCCCAACCATCGACAAGATGACCGACGCGGAGAAACTGTTGTCGGCCGCGATCAGTGCGGCGGCGCAGACGCACGGCCTGGCGTTCGACGGTGGCGAGGCGATGCTCGCGAGTGTGGCCATCCATCGGGGCCTGCCCTTCGTGACCACGGGGGACAAGAAGGCCATCGCCAGCCTGCCGGTTCTGGCTCATCACGTCGCCGAGGTGGCGCAGCTAAGGGGCAAGCTGCTGCCGCTGGAGTACCTGCTGCTCAAGGCAGTCCAGTCTCTGGGACTTGCCGCTCTCCACGCCCGAATCGAGGCGGGCAAAGGATGCGACGCCGCCGTGTTCTACGTGGTCGAGGAGGCGGGCGCCGATCAAGCTGCTTTCGAAGAAGCGCTCGTGCGCAAATTGCGCGCGGTGCAAGCGAAGGCACCTGGGTTCGTGCCGGCGTAGCACCGATCGCTGGCGGTTTATGAAGAATTATTCCAGGCCAATAATTATTGGCCTGGAATAAACGGTGATAACTCAGCGGCTTCCGTGGCCACGCGCTGCTGCGCCCGCTGCCACAGCGGCGCCGGGACCTCGACTAACGAAGCAGCACCGCGTACGGTGCGTCCAGTGCCGCTGCAAGGCCGATCTTCAGGACGCGGTCGTCCGCTGGAGGGACGAGGGCGCCAGGCGTCAGCTCAAGGCACGCCTTGTCGACCCGTCCCTGGATGTACTCGACCCCGGGCCTACCTTCCTGCATCCCGATCCCGACTTTGGTGTGGCCGAGGCTCAGCTCGAAATCGGTTGGTTCAAGCGACTTCAGCACGAGTGCGTACCGTGAACCGCGTACGTTGATCGGCGCCGGAACCTTCTTCCACGTCACGCCGTCTTCGCTGTACTCCTCGGCTCGAACTGGCTCCGCCCAGTGCTTGGAGACC
>CAYPDO010000447.1:0-4333 GCA_964409495.1 uncultured Bordetella sp. | reverse complement strand
GACAGCGTCATGCGCTGCACCTCCAGCGCCTGGATGGTGGCGCCGAGCATGCGCGCGTTCTGCTCCAGCCAGAACTGCACGGTGCGCAGCTCCTCGATGCGCTTTTCCAGCTCCTGCGGATCCAGCGTCGGCGCGATCCAGTGGCCCACGTTGGGCAGGGCGGCGCCGGCGTTCTTCACCAGGCCCTGCAGGAAGTCGAAACCGGGAACCATCTTGGTGAACGACATCGGATCGGACATGCGCATCTCCTGGCTGGGTTTTGTGGGCCATGGTAGCCCGGCACGGCACGGTGCGACGTGACCGGCCCACCCACGCTCATGGGGCCGGACGCTCCAGCCGCAGCACGCCGTCGGTCTGCGTGAAGCGCAGCCGCGACAGCACGTCCATGCCCAGCAGCGGCGCGCCCAGCTGCGGCAGCACGGTGACCAGCAGGCGCTCGGCGCGCACGCCGCCGTCAAGCCGCACATCGGCGCGCGCCTGCCAGCCCTGCACCACGCCGCCGGCGGTCTGGCTTTGCACCCGCGACTCGGGCTGCAGGCCCAGCTGCTCGGCCAGCGCCAGCGGCAGCGCGGTGCGTGTGGCGCCGGTGTCGACCAGAAAGCTCACCGGCCGGCCGTCGATCGTGCCGGTCCAGTGGAAATGCCCGTCGGCGCTGCGCCGCAGCGCGATGCTGCGGTCGTCGATCTGGATGCGGCTGGCCTGCTGCGCGGCCTGCCAGGCCTGCACGCCCAGGAACACGGCCGTGCCCAGCACCAGCCAGATGGTGATGTGCTTGAGGGAACGCGGGAATTCGGTCATCAGCGGGAGGCCGGCGCCGGCCATCGGCAGTCGGGGGGACACGCAGCGCACGATGCCACAGTCGGCAACGGGCCTGCGGCATCATCGCGGCGCAACGATGCGCCTCCCGGCCGCAGCCAGCCCGGGCCGCGGCCGGCGCGGCGCCGCAACAGGGGGGGAAGGTGCATGGGAATCGTCCGCAGGGCGGGGCTGGCCGTGGGGCTGGCCATGCTGGGCTGGGCCGCCGCGGCACGCGGCCAGGCGACGGCCGGCGAGCCGGCGAATTCAGCAAATGTGGCCAGTGCAGCCAGTGCAGCCAGTGCGGCCAGTGCGGCCAGTGCGGCCGCGGCCGGCCCCGCGGCGCTGCCGCCGGCGCTGTTCTTCAGCCACGCCGAGCTGGGCGACGTGGCGCTGTCGGCCTCGGGCCGGCGGCTGGCGGCCATCGTCAACCTGAATGGCCGGCGCGCACTGGCGGTGCTGCCGCTGGAGGGCCAGGGCGCGCCCCAGGTGGTGGCAGCCTATGCCGACGCCGACATCCGCAGCTTCCAGTGGGTGGGCGACGAGCGCCTGGTCTACCGCCTGATCGACTTGAGCCGCGGCTCGGGCGACCAGCGCATCGGGCCGGGCCTGTTCACGGTGCGTGCCGATGGCCAGGGCCAGCGCATGCTGGTGCGCCTGCGCGCGGATTTTCTGGTGGCGGCGCCCACGCCCGGGCGTCAGCCGCTGGAGTGGCACCACACCCTGCTGGCGGTGCCGCGTGACGCGCAGGACGAGGTGGTCATCGGCCGCATGTTGTTCGACGCCGGCGATGATCTCAGCCAGATCCTGCCGCTGCGCCTGAACCTGGCCACGCTGGCCACACGCTCGCTGGCCGAGGGCGCGCCGGCGCATGTCACCCAGTGGTGGTTCGACCCGCGCGGCGAGCCGCGCGTGGCGATGGCCTTGCGCGACGGCCAGGTGCTGCTGCACTGGCGCGGGCCGGGAGACGCCGCCTGGCGCGAGATCGCCCGCATGCCGGCCACGCGCACCGCCTGGTGGCCGCATTCGGTGGACGAGCAGGGCGGCCTGTATGTCACGATGCCCGGCGGGCCCGACGGCACCCACGAATTGCGGCGCTTCGACTTTGCCGCCGGCCGGCCGGCGGCCGATGCACTGGTGCGCACGCCGGGCTTCGATTTCCGCGGCAGCCTGGTCAGCGCGCCCGAGGGCGGCCCGGTGCTGGGCGTGCGCGCCGAGACCGACGCCCAGACCACGGTGTGGTTCCAGCCCGATCTCAAGGCCTGGCAGGCCGAGGCCGACCAGCGCCTGGGCGGCCGCGTCAACCGCCTGAGCTGCCGGCGCTGCGGCAGCGACGACCCGGTGCTGCTGGTGCAGTCGTGGTCCGACCAGCATCCCGGCGAGCTGTGGCTGCTGCGCCCGCGGCGCAGCGAAGGGCGCTGGAGCCGCGTGGGCGTGGTGCGCAAGGACATCGAGCCCGGGCGCATGGCCACGCTGGATTTCCACCGCGTGCCCACCCGCGACGGCCTGCAGATGCCGCTGTGGCTCACGCTGCCGGCCGGGGCCGGCCAGGACAAGCGGCCGCGCCCGGCCGTGCTGCTGGTGCATGGCGGCCCCTGGGAGCGGGGCGGCCACTGGGCCTGGGATGGCCAGGCGCAGTTCCTGGCCTCGCGCGGCTATGTGGTGATCGAGCCCGAGTTCCGCGGCAGCACCGGCTATGGCACGCGCTGGTTCGAGGCCGGCCGCAAGCAGTGGGGCCGGGCGATGCAGGACGACCTGGTCGACGCGCTGGCCTGGGCGGTGGCGCAGGGCCATGTGGATGCGCAGCGCGTGTGCATCGCCGGCGCCAGCTACGGCGGCTATGCCGCGCTGATGGCGCCGCTGCGGCATCCGGGCAAGTTCCGCTGCGCCGCGTCCTGGGCGGGCGTGACCGATCCGCGCGCGATGATGAACCGCTGGGAGGCCTGGCAGGATTTCAGCGAAGAGGTGCGCCGCCACAGCTGGCCGGCGCTGGTGGGCGACCCGGTGGCCGATGCCGCGCTGCTCGACGAGGCCACGCCGCTGCTGCGCGCGGCCGAGTGGAAGATCCCGCTGCTGCTGGCCTATGGTGCGCAGGACCGCCGCGTGCCACTGGCCCAGGGCGAGGCCTGGCGCGACGCGCTGCGCCGCGCGGGCAAGCCCGAGCCCGAGTGGATCGTCTACGCCGACGAGGGCCATGGCTGGCTCAAGCCCGAGAACCGCGTGGATTTCGCGCGGCGGCTTGAGGCCTTTCTGGCGCGGCACCTGCACTGAGAGGCTGAGAGTCTTTCACCCTTGCTCGCCTTGCACGCCAAAACCCCCCCGCTCGTCGTTGCAAATGCTCGCCATAGCCCGGGCTATGGCTGCGCTTTGCGCCTAGATCGGGGGCGCTTTGACGCGCCTTTCGGGCACGGCCGAAAAACGCTCAGCCTCTGAGCAGCCGGCGCGCCGGCCGCGCGCAGGCTCAGGCCACGTCGCCGGGCGGGGCTGCGCTGGCCGAGCTGTCTGCGGCGCTGGTGTCGGTGAGCTTGTCGCCGGTGTCGGCGGTTTCGGCTGATGCGGCCGCGTCGGCCATGCCCGGGCCCACCACGCGCTGGCTGATGGCACCGAACACGCTTTGCCCGTCGAGGCCCTTCATCTCCAGCCGCACCGTGTCGCCCAGGGCCAGCCAGGCGCGGCGCGCCTCGCCCTGTGCGGCGGCTTCCAGCGCGCGCTGGTCGGCCAGGCAGCCCACGCCCTGCGCCGCATCCGTGGCGCTCACCGGCCCGGCGCCCACCACGCAGCCGGCGCGCAGGTTGCGGGTCTTGGCGGCATGGGCGATCAGCTCGCCGAAGTGCCAGGCCATGCCGGCCGCGGCCCCGCACTGGCCCAGCTTGCGGCCGTTGACGCCGGCCAGCAGCGGCAGCTGCACGCGTCCGCCCTGCCAGGCCTCGCCCAGCTCATCGGGGGTCACCGCCACCGGGCCGAAGGCGGCGGCCGGCAGCGCATGCACGGCGGGCGTCAGGCCGCGCAGGCGCCACAGGTTGGCCAGCATCAGCAGGCGCACGCCATCCAGGCCCTGCTCGGCGCTGGCACCCATGCCCACGTCGCCGGTGATGGCGGCCAGGCCGGCGCCCAGGTCGATGCCCCAGGCCGCCGCGCCGAACCAGGCGTCGTCGCAGGGGCCGAGAAAATCGTCGCTGGCGCCCTGCTGCATCGGCGGCACGCTGCCGTCGGCGGGCGGCGCGCTGCCGGCCAGGCGCTGCGTCAGCGCGGGCCAGGCCTTGGCCTGCAGCCAGCCGAAGGCGCGCGGCAGCGGCGCCATGCACTGGCGCGGCTCGAACGCGAAGGCGTGGCGCGCCTTGCCCTGGTTCAGCGTGGTGTACAGGTCCTGCAGCTGCGGCGACAGGAAGTTCCAGTCGTCCAGCACCTGCTGCAGGCGGCCGGCGATGCCGCTCGCGTGATGGGCCGTGGACAGGTCACGCGAGACGACGACCAGCTGGCCGTCGCGCGAGCCATCCTTGTAGGTGGCGAGTTTCATCGGTGTCGGTCCCCTCGGCGG
>CAYPDO010000446.1:0-4354 GCA_964409495.1 uncultured Bordetella sp. | reverse complement strand
CTGCCCGAACGGCACCACCCAGCCCACCTGAACCACCGGGCTCACCGGCCCGTTCTTGCCGCGCGCCATGCCGATGCCGGCGCGCCAGTGCGGGCCATCGCGCTCCGGCAGCTTGCCCACCCAGGCCATGCCCTGGCCGATGGCGCCCGAGAGGCTTTGCACGCCACCGCCGCCGGCACCGCCGGCCAGCAGCTCGGCGCCGAACTGCCAGCCACCCCAGCGCGGCGCGGTGGCTGTGCCGGCGCCCAGCAGGCCGATGGAATAGGCACCCACGCCGCCGCCAAAGGCGCTGTGCGCCTGGCCGGTGACATAGACATTCGGGTTCAGCCAGTGGTTGAGCTGCAGGCCGATGGTGTGCAGGGCGCGGCGGCTGCCGTCGCGGCGATCGACGCGGTCGATCTGCTGCAGCGAGCCGGCCCACTCGATGCGGCGCACCGTGCCTTCGCGCGGGCCGCGGCCCTCCAGGCCGGGCTCCAGATCGGCGCTGAGGCTCAGCTCGAAGCGATGGCCGCGCATCGCCTTGCTGCGGCCGGCCACCGGGCCGGCGGCCAGGCCCACGCGCCAGCCGGCGCGCGGCTGCCAGGTCAGTGTGCCCTCGGCATGGCCGATCACGCCGCCGCCGGTGGGCACGGCGCCGCCGCCACCCAGGCCCAGCGCGGCGCGCAGGCCCACGCGCAGGCTGTCGGCCAGCGCCCATTCACGCCCGGCATGGGCCAGCAGCTCCATGTAGCCGGCGCTGGGCCCATCGGCCGCGGCGGCGGCCTCCACGCCCACCGGCAGGCCGGCGTCGAGCAGGCGGTCAAGCCGCACGCCCACCAGGCGCACATTGGCGTTGGGCGCGCCGGCCTTCAGGCGGTAGCTGCCGCCCAGCAGCGCCATGCGATCCACCCCCAGGCCGCTGCGGCCCGAGGCGTTCAGGCGCTCGCCCAGGCGCGACAGGGGCTGCGCGCTGAACCAGCTGTGCCATTCCAGCTGCAGCGCGAACTGGTTGCTGCGGATGTCGGTGCCGGCAAAGCGCACATGCGACACGCCGGCCGAGAGTTTCCAGTCGCCCAGGCCGGTGGCCAGGGCCACGCCGGGGCGGATCATCAGGCCGTCGCCCACCGGCGCACCGCCGCCACCGCCACCGCCCACCGCCAGATTGGGCAGCAGCCACAGGCGGCCGGGCCACAGCGTGATGGGCCGCTGCACCGACACGCCGCCCACGAAAAAGCCGCCGCGCTGGCCGCTGGCCGCGCCGTACACCGAGGGGCCCAGCCACCAGTCGGGCGCCACCTCGAACAGCACCTGGGCATGGGCCGCGCCCATGGATTCGTTGCCGGGCAGCTTCCAGCGTTCAAGGCCCACGCCGATCGACATCGGCTTGTCGGCACCGGCCGCGCGCGCCACGCCGCCGGGCAGCAGGGCGGCGGCCAGCGCGGTGCCCAGGGTGGCCAGGGCCTGGATCAGCGAGGGCAGGCGTGGGTGCAGGGGCAGCGCGGCGGGCATCGGGCAAGGGCCGCCAGGGCCCCGGGGGTTCAAGGTGCCGCGAGTGTAGCGAGGGCGCTCAGCCGGCCAGGGTCCAGCCCATCGGGCCGATGCACTCGGCCAGCGGGCCGCGGATGGCGTGCCGGGCCGACTCCACCGTCACGGTCTGGCCCGGGTTGAACGGCAGCACATGCGGAACCTCGGTGTAGAACAGGCTGGGCGCCGGCTGCAGCGAGGCCTGGTCGAGCGTCAGCAGCGCCAGCCAGCGGCCGTCGGGCGACAGGCAGGGGCTGCGCAGATCGCTCACCGTGCGCTGCGCGGCGACCCAGGGCGTGGCGGTCTGGCGGTCGTAGGCGCGCAGCAGCGGGCCGTCGCTCCACAGCACCTGGCGGCCATCGGCCGATGCAGTGCAGCCGCCTGCCGTGGTGTCCACGTGGATGTCGGCCAGCCAGCCCTGGTCGGCATAGGCCGCGTCCACCAAGCGCAGTCGGCCGCTGTCGGGCTGGCGCAGCAGCAGCCCGCTGCCCGCAAACACCGGCTTTTCCCAGCCGTCGAACTGCGCCAGCAGCGTGCCCTCGGGCCAGCTGAGCACCAGGGTGCGCGCGATGCGCTCGTCCACCGTGGACGAGGTGGGTTCATCGACGCTGAAGGCCACCCGTGTGCCGGCGGCGTCGAAACGCATCGCGCTGGTCATGAAGGCCAGCGGCCGGTTCAGCCGGCGGTTGGCCACCAGGCTGCCGTCGAGCCGGCGGATCTCGAAGCCGAAGCCCTGCAGGTCGTCCTCCAGCGCGTTGACGATCTGGCCTTGCGGCGACACCGTGCTGCCCACGCGCACCGAGGGCAGGGTGCCGGGCTCATAGCGCAGCGCCGTGCCGCTGGCAAAGCGCCAGACCGCGCCCATGCTGCCGTTGCGGTACACCAGGGTGCCGCTGGGGCCGGGCGCTGCACCGGGCACCGGGGCCGGCTGGGTCGGGTTGGCGCTGCCGCTGGCGCCAGTGGCGGGTGTGCCATCGGCGCCCGCAGCGGCCGTGTCGGCGGCGCCGCCTTCGGCACCGCCAGCCCCGCCGCCGCCGCACCCGGCCAGGCCAAGCGCGGCCAGACCGGCGGCCTGCAGCCAGCGGCGGCGGCGCCAGGGCGCGAGATCGGTGAAACGGTGGGCAGGCATCGGGGCGTACTCCTGTGATGGCAAGGCCGGCCCGTGGCGGGCCGCTGCCGCAGCGTAGGTGGCCCACGGTTCAAATAACATGGGTCGGCCTGAACGACGACCCTGCCTGCGCTCGCCATGCCTGTCTCCGCCCCGCCCGCCATGCCTGCCTCTGCCGCGCCCGTGGCCGACCGGCCGGCGGTGCAGATCGAGCAGGCCGCGCAAGCCGGCGAGGTCACGGCCTGGCCGGTGGCCGCCGAACTGCATGTCACCGAACCCGCCGCCGTGGCGCTGCTGTGGCATCCTGCTCAGCGCCTGCACCTGCGGCCCTTTCTTGGCCAGGCCGCCGGGCTGGCCGAGGCCGCCGCGCTGCTGGGCATGAAGAAGCCGGCCATGAGCTACTGGATCAAGCGACTGCTCGAGGTGGGCCTGATCCGGCCCTGCGCGCCGCTGCAGCGCGGCCGCCACCGGCTGCCGCAGTACCGCTGCGTGGCCGACCGCCTGGTGGTGAGCCTGCGCGATGCGCCGCTGGCAAGCTACGAGGCCGCGTTCGACGACATGGGCGCGCACTGGCAGGCCAGTGCAGGCCGCGCCCTGGGCGCCGCACTGGCGCGCCAGGCGGGCTGGCTGGCGCTGCGCATCAGCCTGCGCGAGGGCGGCCTGGCCACCCAGGTGCTCAGCGAGGGCAGCGGCGCGCCGGCCGACGACTACCTCTACTGCTGGGGCCGGCTGTGGCTCAGCGCGCCCGAGCGCGACGCGCTGCGCGGCGAGCTCGATGCGTTGTGGGAGAAGTACGCCGCGCTGTCCGACCAGGCCAAGCCCACCGCCACGCTGCTGCACCTGCTGGCCGTGCCGGAAGGGCGCTGACCAGCGCGCCGAGGCAGGCCCGGGGCTGCATCTGGCGCCGCCGCGCAAGGGGTGAAGGCACCGCCCGCGCAGCGGCTTTCTGCACAGCGTGTCAGCGCAGCCAAGCCAGCAGCGCCAGCGCCAGCGGCAGGCCCGGCATGGCCAGCAGCGTGGACACCGTCACCAGCCCGGCCACATAGCCGCCATGCCCGCCCATGCGCGTGGCCAGCACATAGGCGCTGCTGGCGGTGGGCATGGCCGAGAACGACACCAGCACCGCCGCCTGCGCGGTGGGCAGGCGCTGCAGCAGCACCAGCAGCAGCGCCACGGTCGGCAGCAGCGCATGGCGGATGGCCATGAAGCCGCTGGCCAGCCACGGCGCCTCGCGCAGCGCGCCAAAACGCAGGCCGGCGCCCACCGCCATCAGGCCCAGCGGCAATGCCGCCGCCCCCACGCGCGACAAGGTGGTGGCCGCCAGCGTCGGCAGTTGCAGGCCGGCCAGGTTGGCCACCAGGCCCGACACCGTGGCCAGGATCAGCGGGTTGCGCAGCAGCTCGCGCAGGTAGCCATGGCCACCGGCACGCGCCAGCGGCCACACGGCGGCGATGTTGCACACCGGCACGCACACCGAGATCAGCACCGCCTGCAGCGCCACGCCCTGAGGCCCGGCCAGGCGCTCGGCCAGCGCCAGCGCCACATAGCTGTTGAAGCGGAAGGCCGTCTGCGCGCCCGAGGCATGCATCAGCCGGTCGACCCCCGGCGCGCGCGCCAGTGCATAGGCCAGCACGATGCCGCAGCCCACCACCGCCAGACCGCTGCCGGCAAACTGCAGCATGGCCGTGGGCGCGAGCGGGTTCTTCACGATGGCCTGGAACAGCAGCGCCGGGAACAGCAGGT
>CAYPDO010000445.1:0-4361 GCA_964409495.1 uncultured Bordetella sp. | reverse complement strand
GGATCTGTATGCCACCGGCGTCGTGCTGTACCAGCTGCTCACCGGCCGGCTGCCCTTCAGCGGCGAGCCAGAGGCGCTGATGTACAAGGTGGTGCACGAGCCGCTGACGCTGCCGTCGCAGCTGCCCGGCCTGGCCCACCTGCAGCCCTACGACACAGTGCTGGCCACGGCCCTGGCCAAGGAGCCCGGGCAGCGTTTTGCCGATGCCATGGCCTTTCGCGACGCGCTGGTGGCGGTGGTCGGGCGCATGCACAACGCGGCGGTGTCGGATGCCACCGTCACCGCGCTGCTGCCGGCCATGCCGCGCGCCCCAGGGCCGGGCGGGGTGGCGGGGGGCACCACCTCGGGCCCGCCGCCCACGCACTTCAGCGAGACCGACCTGTCGCAGGCCGAGGCCTCGCTGGCGCGTCACCTGGGGCCGCTGGCACGGGTGCTGGTGCGCCGCGCCGCGCGCGAGACGGCCGATCTGCCCGGCCTGTACGGCTGGCTGGCCGCCCAGGTGACCGACGCCGGCGCGCGCGGTGCCCTGCTGCAGCTGCGCGACCAGACCCTGGGCACCGCCGGCACGGCCAGCAGCCGCGCCGCCACCGCCGCACGCACCCACGGCAGCAGCGCCGCGGCCGGTGCCGCACTGGCCACCGCCTTTGCGCCCACCCAGCGGCTGGGCCCGCCGGCGGCGCAGGCCGGCCCGCCGGTGAGTGCCGCGCTGCGCGAGGGCGCGCAGCGCCTGCTGGCGCAGCAGCTGGGGCCGATTGCCGCGGTGGTGGTCAAGCGGGCGGCGGCGGCCGAGCCGCATCGCACGGGCTTCCTGGCGCGGCTGGCGCAGGCGGTGGACGATCCCGCGGCGCGCCAGCAACTGCTGGACGCCCTGTCGCGCCTGCCCGATTGAGCGTGTGGCCAAGGCCGTGGTGCCCGGCGGCGTTGCCGGCCTTGCGGGACAATCCATGATGATGCTTGCCCAACGCACCCTCAAATCCATCACCCGCGCCGTGGGCGTGGGCATGCACAGCGGCCAAAAGGTCGAGCTCACGCTGCGGCCGGCGCCGCCTGATACCGGCATCGTGTTCCGCCGGGTCGATCTGGCGCAGCCGGTGGAAATTCCGGTGCGGCCCGATTCAGTCAGCGACACGCGCATGGCCTCCACCATCTCGGCCGGCGGCCGGCCCGATGCGCCCAAGGTGCAAACCATCGAGCACCTGATGAGCGCCTGCTGCGGCCTGGGCCTGGACAACCTGGTGATCGACATCACCGCGGATGAAGTGCCCATCCTCGATGGCTCGGCGGCCAGCTTCGTGTACCTGTTGCAAAGTGCCGGCATCGAGGTGCAGAAGGTGCCCAAGCGCTTCATCCGCGTGAAGCAGGCGGTGGAGGTGCGCCAGGGCGAAGGCAAGCGCCTGATGTGGGCGCGGCTGGAGCCCTACCACGGCTTCAAGCTCAGCTTCGAGATCGACTTCGATCACCCGGCGGTGGATGCCACCGGCCAGCGCGTGGTGTTCGACATGGGCTCGGGCCGCTACAAGCGCGACATCGCGCGTGCGCGCACCTTCGGCTTCACCAAGGATGTCGAGCTGATGCGCAGCCGCGGCCTGACGCTGGGCGGCAGCATGGACAACGCCATCGTGGTGGACGACAGCCGCGTGCTCAATGCCGATGGCCTGCGCTACGACGACGAGTTCGCCAAGCACAAGATCCTGGACGCCATCGGTGACCTGTTCAACGCCGGCCACCCGATGCTGGCGCACTACGTGGCCTACAAGAGCGGCCACGCGCTGAACAACCTGCTGCTGCGTGCGCTGTTCGCGCGGCCCGAGGCCTGGGAGCTGGTGAGCTTTGACGACGCCGCGCTGGCGCCTGCGGGCCTGGCCGAGCTGGCGCCGGCCTGGTAGTTGCGCGGCGGCCGCGCGACAGCGCCGCATTTCCAGGCAAGATCACGCCCATGCTTGTGTTTCGACTGGTCTTCGGGCTGCTGCTGTTTGCCAGCCTGGTGTGCTTTGCGATGTACGTCGGCACGCGTGATGCGCGCTGGCGGCACCGCGGCATCGTGGTGCTCAAGTGGTCGCTGATCGCGGCGCTGGGTTTCTTCGGCGTGCTGGTGCTCGAGCGCCTGGCGCTGATGCTGTAGGCTTGGCCGCATGATCTTGTTCTGGGTTGCCGGCATCCTGCTGGCCATCATGGTCGTGACCACGGCCTTCTTCTTCGTGCTGCACCTCACCACCGGCGAGCCGGTGCCGCTGGAACGCGCCAAGGCGCTTTACCGCTGGTGCGTGGTGGTGGTGCTGGGCAGCTTCAACATCTGGATCTTCGGCCGCGTGTTCGACGGCATCCGCGCGCTGATGTAGCGCTGCGGGCCGGGTGCCTTGCGGGTTGACCCTCGCACGCGCGGGGCCGGGTGCCCTGGCTACACCGCCCTGCCGCGGCGGTACTGCCCCTGGCTGCGCCGGGCCATCGGCGTGTTGTCGGCCACGCTGGCCAGGTGCCGCGCCGCATGCGCATGCACGATGGCCAGGCCCAGCGCATCGGCGGCGTCCTTGCCGGGCAGGCCGGGCAGCTGCAGCAGGCGCATCACCATCTCCTGCACCTGGTCCTTGCTGGCCAGGCCGTGGCCAACGATGGCCTTCTTCATCTGCAGCGCGGTGTACTCGGCCACCGGCAGCGCGTCGCCCGACACCAGCGCCGTCAGCGCCGCGCCGCGCGCCTGGCCCAGCAGCAGCGTGCTCTGCGGGTTGACGTTGACGAACACGATCTCCACCGAGGCCGCCTGCGGCTGGTAGCGCTGACGCACCTCGCACACGCCGTCGAAGATCAGCTTCAGCCGCGCCGGCAGGTCACCGCGCGCGGCTTCGGCGGTGCTGATGGTGCCGCTGGCCACATAGGCCAGGCGGCTGCCGTCGATGTCGACGACGCCGAAGCCGGTGCGCTGCAGGCCGGGGTCGATGCCGAGAATCCGCATGCGGACGCTCAGCCCCGGCGGGCCGCCCAAAGGGGCTGAGCGCCCCCTCGGAGGGCAGGCGCGACGCGACGTGGGTGCATGCCGTGCATCAGATCTGAAGCTGGAAGTACCAGCGCACCGAATGGAAGAACACCGGCGCGGCAAAACACAGCGGCGCCACGCGGTCGAGCAGGCCCACGGCGCCGGTGACCGAGCTCTCGTTGCCCCACCAGCGCACGCCGGCATCCTTCTTCAGCGCGCGCATGACGAAGTCGCCCAGCGTGCCGGCGCCACCGGCGATGGCGCCCATCACCAGCGCCTGGCCGATCTTGAACGGCGTGATCCAGAACAGCAGCGCGCCCAGCAGCGCGCCGGCCAGCACACCCAGGCCCCAGGCGCGGGCCGAGAAGTCGCGGTCGATGTGGCGCGCCACGGGCCGGCGGCGCAGGCGGCGGCTGGCGGCCTCCTGGGCCAGCTGGGCGGCCGAGGTCACCATCACCAGGAAGAACAGCAGGAAGGCGCCACGGTCGGGCAGCTTCGGAAAGTTCAACAGCAGCAGGGCCGGCGCATGCGACAGGCCGTACACGCACACCATGATGCCCCACTGGATCTTGGCGTTGCGCTCCAGAAAGCGCTGGGGGTCGCCAGCCAGCGCGCTGATCACCGGGATGGCCAGGAACATGTAGACCGGGATGAACACCGAGAACAGGTCGAAGCGCCGCCAGCCCACCAGTGCAAACTGCAGCGGCAGCACCACGAAGAAGGCCAGCAGCAGGCTGCGGTGATCGCTGCGCCGCGTGGCCACCAGGGTGATGTACTCGCGCAGCGCCAGGAACGAGATCACGCCGAACAGCAGCGTGGCACCGGCCGCACCCGACACCCAGGCCAGCCAGAACACCACCGCGCCGATCCACACCGCGCGCAGGTCGCGCTGGGCACGGGCAAAGCGCCCGGCCTGCACCGCATCGCGGTCGCGCAGCGCCAGCATCGCGGTGGCCGCGCTGGCCAGTGCCAGCACACCGAACAGCACCACGAACAGCAGCGCCACCTGCTGGCGTGCGTCGAGACCTTTCAACCAGCTCACGCGGCGGCCTCGCGCTCTTCACGCGGGGCGTGGCCGGGCGGTTGAAGATCGATCACGGCCTGGCGCGCGCGCGCCAGGAACGCGGCCTTGTCCTCGGGATCGCCCTCTGCCAGGGCCAGCTGGAGCGGCGCGCCGAAGGTCACCGTGCACAGGATGGGCACCGGCACCACCTCGCCCTTGGGCATCACGCGCTGCACGTTGTCGATCCAGGCCGGCACCAGCGGCACGTGCGGAAACTGCCGCGCCAGGTGGTAGAGCCCGCTCTTGAAGGACTGCGGCAGGCCGCGGTTGCTGCGCGTGCCTTCCGGAAAGATCACCAGCGAATCGCCGTTGGCCAGCGCCTCGACC
>CAYPDO010000444.1:0-4365 GCA_964409495.1 uncultured Bordetella sp. | reverse complement strand
CCTCGCGCAGCGCGGTGGCCACCTCGGCCGGCGTGACGGCATAGGCACGCAGGCGCACCGGGTCCAGGTCGATGCGCACCTCGCGCAGCGTCAGGCCCGAGACCTCCAGCCGCGCCACGCCTTCCACGCGCTGCAGGCGCTTTTCCACCTGCTGCTCGGCCATCAGCGAGAGTTCACGCGCGCTGCGGCTCTTGCTCAGCAGTGCCAGCACCACCACCGGCTGGTTGTTGTCGTTGTTGTAGCGCGCAACGGTGGGCGCCTTGGCGTCCTTGGGCAGGCCGCTCTGCATGGCCGACATGCGGTCGCGCACATCCTGCATCGCGCGGTTCATGTCGGTGCTGAGGTTGAACTCGACGTTCGTCTCGCTGCGGCCCTCGAAGCTGCGCGAGATCACGCGCTTGACGCCGGTGACGCTGTTGAGCGCCTCCTCGATGGGCTTGGTGACCTCGCGCTCCACCGCCTCGGGGCTGGCACCGGGGTATTGCAGCTGGATGAAGGCGCCCGGCAGCGAGATGTCGGGCATCTGCTCCACGCCCAACCGGGCGTACGAGAACATGCCCAGCACGCACAGCGCCACCATGACCATGGTCGCGAACACCGGGTTCGCGATCGACACACGGGTGATCCACATGTTCGGCTCCTGTGGGGCGCGCGCGTCAGCGCACCGTGGCCACGGCGGCCGAGGCAGCCGAGGCCACCGCCGCGGCGCGCCCGGCGCCGCCGGCCGTCACCTGGGCCAGCTGGCCTTCGCGCAGGTTGTCGAAGCGGCTGGCCAGCACCTGGGTGCCGGCCTCCAGCCCGGCCAGCAGCTCGACGCGGCCGCCGGCCTCGTCGCGCTGGCCCAGCGTGACCGCACGGCGCAGCAGCCGGCCGTCGGCCAGCACCCACACATGAGACTGGCCGGCGGTGCTGCCCACCGCGGCCAGCGGCAGCAGCAGGCGCTGGCGGTCATCGGCCAGCGAGACACGCGCCATCGCGTACTGGCCGGCGCGCAGCAGCTCCTTCGGGTTGGCCAGGGCCACGGTGACACCGATCGAGCGTGTGCCCGGCTCGGCCGCCGGGGCAATGCGCACCAGCTTCGCGCCCACCGGATCGGGCACGCCCTCCACCTGCACCTGCACTGGCATGCCAGGCGCCAGGCGCGCCACCTCGTGCGTGCCCACCGTGCCGGCCAGCTCGAGCTGGGCCAGGTCGACGATGGTCACCACCGGCTGCTCCATCGCCAGCTTCTCGCCCGGCAACGCCTGGCGTTTGGCCACGATGCCGGCAATCGGTGCCACCACCACGGCATCACGCCCGGCCACGCGGGTGGTCTCCAGCGAGGCCTGGGCGGCGTGCAGCGTGGCGCGCGCGGCATCCAGCGTGGCGCGCGACTGTTCCAGCGCCACCGGCGAGATGAAGTTCTGCGCCGCCAGGCGCTCGTTGCTGGCATGCGTGCGCTCGGCCTGGGCCAGGCTGGCGCGGGCCGAATCGATGTTGGCGTTGCGCTCGGCAATGCGGCTGGCCAGCTCGGCCTGGTCGATGCGCCCGATGGCCTGGCCGGCGGCCACGCGCGAGCCTTCGGCCACGCTCAGGCTGACCAGGGTGCCCGAGGTCTTGGCCCGCACCACCGCGGTGTTGGGTGCCACCAGCGGGCCGCTGAACTCGATGCGCTGCGGCAGGCTGGCCAGCACCGGCTGCACCACCTCGTTGGCACGGAAGACGAGCGGCGCCGAGGCGGCGCCGGCCGGCCCGCTGGCGGCCTTGGCGGCGGCGGCCGTGCTGCTGTCCTGGGTGCGGCCCACGGCCATCACGGCGGCCACCACGGCGGCCACGGCCACCACCCCTCCCACGCCGATCAACCAGGGTTTGCGCATCGTCCAGTCCTCCTGTGCCTCTGTAGACGCCTTTTCAGGCGCCGCCAGTGTAGGTTTGACCGACGACAAGTCCAGCCCGGCTGCGACGAAGCGCACGCCGCGGGCGACGAACTGCAGGCAGGCCGGGCGGGCGGCCGGCGTGACGCTCAGGCCAGCGCGGAAGCCGCCTCGCGCGCCGGCGCCCCGGCCGCGGCCTGCTGGCGGAACACGCCACAGCCGATGAACAGGTCGTCGGCCAGCGCGGCCACATAGGCCGTCTTGGGTGCCGGACGCCCGTCCTCGGGACGCACCCCCTGGTACTCGATCCAGCCGGCACCGGTGGCGGCCGCGCCCCAGGCGGCATCGAGAAAGGCCTCGGCCACCGCGAAGCTGATGCCCGGCACCTCGTAGATCACGCGGCCCAGCCACTCGGGATGGCCGCCGGCCACGCGGTAGCGGTGGCTGCGATCCAGCGCGAACAGGTACATGTCGCGGTCCACCCAGGGGCCGTCGGCGGCATTGAAGGCCTCGAGCGCCGCGTCCAGGCCCAGTTCCTGCACATGGGCCAGCGCACGCTCGACCATGGCCCGTGCCTCGTCGGCCGTGCCCTGGCGCAGGCGCATCGTCGACACCGCCAGGCGCAAGGCCTCGGCCTGCCCGGACAGCGTGCGCGCGGCCTGCGCCGAGCGCTCCACCGACACCGCGTTCTGCCGCGTGATGTCGTCCAGCGCGGCCACGTTGCGGCTCACCTCCACCAGGCCCTCGCTCTGGCCGGCGCTGGCCTCGGCCATGACGCGCAGCCGGCGCGACACCTCCTGCGCGCTGCTGGCCATGGTGCCTAGCAGGCTGCTGGCCTCCTGGATGCGGGCCGAGGCATCGCCCACCTGCTCGGTGGTCTGGTCGATCAGGTCACGCACCTCGGCCGCGGCCTCGGCGCAGCGCTGGGCCAGCTTGCGCACCTCGGCGGCCACCACCGAGAAGCCGCGCCCGGCCTCGCCGGCCTTGGCCGCCTCGACCGAGGCGTTCAGCGCCAGCAGGTTGGTCTGGAAGGCGATGTCGTCGATCACGCCGTTGATCTCGGCCACGCGGCGCGCGCGCGTCTCCAGCATGCGCACCGATTCGACGGTCTCGCCCATCACCCGGCCGCCGGCCTCGACACGCTCGCGCAGGTGGCTGGTCAGCGCGTCCAGGGTCTGGGCGGCCTCGGCATTGGCCTTGGCCTCGTGGCTGAGCCGGTCGACCGAGGCCACCGACTGGCGCAGGCTGTCGGCCTGGCGGTCGGTGCGGCCGGCCAGCGCATGGCCATCCTCGGCCACGGCCTGGCCGGCCTGGCCCACGCGCACGGCACTGCTGCGGATCTCGGCCACCAGGGCCGACAGGCGCATGCTCATCTGCTCGACGCGGCGGCCCACGCCGGCCAGTTCGTCGTCGCCCTGCACCTCGATGTGCTGGGCCAGGTTGCCATCGGCCACCGCGCGCATGCCGTCGTCCAGCACCGTCAACGTCTGCATCACCGCGCGCATCAGCGCGGTGCCGAAGTAGGCCAGCACCGTCAGCGCCAGCAGGCACAGCCCGCACAGCACCGCCGCCTGGCGCCGCGCCTGCGCGGCACGCTCGCCCAGCAACGCGTCCAGGCGCTGCGCCACCTCGGCGCCCACGCGCAGCACATCGGCTGCGACCTCGTCGCCGGCCACCACAAAGGCCGCCGCCGCGGTGGGCTGCGGCTCGTCGCCGAAGGCCTGGCGCGCCAGGCCGATCAGGCGCTCGCTGTTCACGCGTGCCGGCTGCCAGCGCGCCGGCGGCGGTTCGCCGGCGCGGGTGAGGGATTCCACCTCGGCGCGCATCGTGTCGATCTGGCGTTCCAGCGCATCGGCCTGCCACAGCGTCGCGGCGCGCTCCAGCGGCGCCGGCGCCGCCGGGCCGGCCAGCAGCGCATGGCGCGCCTGCAGGCCCGACACCGCCGCCAGCCAGGCGGGCGCCCGCTGCGTGGCCATGATCATCAGGTGATAGGTGCCGGCCTGCGGGTCGAGCAGCAGGCCCGAGCGCTCGGCCGTCAGCTGCAGCAGCTGGTTCACGGCGCCCAGCTGTGCACTCAGCTGGGGCAGCGGGGTGTTGGCGCCCTCGGGCGCGGCCAGCGGCCGCAGCCGCTGCAGCTGCGGCTGCCACAGCGCGGCAGCATCGAAGCGCCCGATCTGCGCCACCTGGCGGTCCAGCGCCTCCAGGGCCTCGGCCAGGCGCACGCGGGCCTGGGCCCGGGCCGCGTCCAGGCCCGGCTCGCCGGCCTGCACGCGGCGCGCCAGCACCACCTGCTGGTGCAGCGCGCCGCTCACCCGCAGCAGGCCGTCGGCCATGCGCGCGCCTTCCTGTTCGGCACTGGCCACGGCGGCCACCTCCAGCCGGTCCAGCACCTGCAGCACCAGCAGCAGGGCCATCGGCAGCGCCACCACGGCAACGCCCAGGCCCAGCTTGACGCCCAGGCGCAGCTGGCTCATCCAGCGCACGCCGGGCTGCAGCCACCGTGCTGCGTGTT
>CAYPDO010000443.1:0-4370 GCA_964409495.1 uncultured Bordetella sp. | reverse complement strand
ATGCCCTTCCCCCTCTTCATCGCGCGCCGCGCGGTTCTGGCGGCGCCGCAGCGCGCCGCCTCGCTCCAGGAGATCTGCCTCGTGAAAGCCCCCTTTGCCGCCACCCCGTTGCGCGGCGCCACCCTGGCGCTGGCCCTGGCGCTCGCCGGTTGTTCGACGCTGGATGGCTCGCTCTCGCTCGGTGACAACAAGGTGGACTACCGCTCGCAGAGCAGCAAGACCCAGCCGCTGGACGTGCCGCCCGATCTGACCCAGTTGGCCCGAGACGGCCGCTACCAGCCCCAGGGCGGCGTGGTCAGCGCCGCGGCCATGCGCCAGCCTGGCAGCGCCGCGCCGGCTGGCGCCGCCGCCGCACCGGGCACCCCAGCCGTGGCCCCCAGCGCCGTGGGCGAGGTGCGCCTGATGCGCGCCGGCAGCGAGCGCTGGCTGGCCACGCCGATGCCACCCGAGAAGGTACTGCCGCTGCTGCGTGCCTTCTGGCAAGAGCGCGGCTTCAGGCTCACGGTGGATGACGCGCAGGTCGGCATCCTCGAGACCGACTGGGCCGAGAACCGCGCCAAGCTACCGCAGGATCTGGTGCGCCGCACGCTGGGCCGGCTGATCGAGAACCTGTACGACACCGGCACGCGGGACCGCTTTCGCGTGCGCGTGGAGCGCACGGCCGACGGCGGCAGCGAGGTCTATCTGAGCCACCGCGGCCTCGAAGAGGTGTACCTCGAGGCACGTGAAGGCCAGACCGCCTGGCGACCCCGCGCGCAAGACCGCGACCTGGAGGCCGAATTCCTCACCCGCATGATGGTTCGCCTGGGCGGCAAGGAAGAGGCCGCTGGCGCCACCGTCGCCGCGGCTGCCGCACCGAAACTTGCCCCCGCCGCGCCCGGCGCCCGCGCGCCCGCCGCCGCCACCGAAACCTCGCTGACGCTGGCCGAGGGCTTTGACCGGGCCTGGCGCCAGGTGGGCCTGGCGCTCGACCGCAGCGGCTTCAGCGTGGAAGACCGTGACCGCAGCGCCGGCGTGTACTTCGTGCGCTACATCGACCCCAAGTTCGCCGGCAAGGAAGAGCCCAACTTCTTCGCCAAGCTGTTCGGCGGTGGCGCCGATGCCAAGCCGGTGCGCTACCGCGTGCTGGTCAAGACCGAGGGCAGCGTCACGCGCGTGAGCGTGCAGACCAGCGCCGGCGAAGCCGAGACCGGCGACGCAGCACGCCAGATCATTGCGCGCCTGACCGACGCCCTGCGGTAAGCCAGTCGGCCGACCCCCAAGACAGCAACGGCGGCCCGCGGGCCGCCGTTCTTGTTTGTGCGCTCCTGCCGGCCGTGGCCGGCAGGGTGCGGTCACAAGTGGCTCAGTTCGCCAGCGCCAGCGTGTAGGCACCGGTGGCGCCGGTGCTACGCACCACACGCAGCACCAGGCTGGTGGTCGCTGTGCCGCTGTTGTGGATCGTCACCTGCAGCGTGCGGCCGGCCGCGCCGGTGGCGGTGTAGATCGTCTGGCCACTGGTGGTCAAGGCCGCCAGCCCGAAGCCCGAGCTGCTGCCGGCCGTCAGCGTGGCGGTCAGCGACTTGCCGGCGGCGATCGTCACCTTGTAGTGGTCCTGATCGCTGCTGGTGGCGATGCTGCCGCTCAGCTTGGCCGGCGTGCTGGCAAGCACCTGGGCCGATGCCAGCGTGTTGTTCGACTCCACCTCCTTGACCGCGGCCACGGTCACCACGGGCGCTGGTGCGGCGGTGGGGGCTCCCAGTGCTGCCGCCACCGCGGCCGACGCGTCGACAATGCCTGCGCCGCAGCCGCTACAGGCCGACGGAAAGGCACGCGCCGTGCTCTTGAGCAGGCTGGCCACCTGGTCGGGCGTGAGCTTGGGGTTGGCGCTGAGCATCAGCGCCGCCACACCGCTGACCACCGGCGCGGCCATCGAGGTGCCCATGTAGGCGGCGTAGCTGTCGCCACCGGGCGTCGATGCGCCGGCATTCAACGTCGACAGGATGCCGCCGCTGCCATCGCCCCCCGGCGCCGCCAGCGTGACCTTGCTGCCGTAGTTCGAGTAGGCGGCCTTGCCGCCCGCCCTGCCGGTGGCGGCCACCACCACCACGCCGCTGCAACTGGCCGGCGTGGCCCGGGCGGCGTCGATGTTGCTGTTGCCGGCGGCCACCACCACCACGGCACCGGCAGCGCGCGCAGTGTTGATGGCGTTCTGCGTCGTGGTGCCGCAACTGCCCGTGCCACCCAGCGACAGGTTGATCACCCGTGCCGGGGTGCGGTTGACCGGCAGGCCGGCCACCGGCGCGCCCGCCGCCCAGGCGATGGCATCGGCGATGTCCGAGGTGTAGCCGCCGCAGCGGCCCAGCGCGCGCAATGGCAGCACGCGGGCATTGAAGGCCACGCCGGCCACCCCTGCTGCATTGCCCGCCGCCGCCGCCAAGATGCCGGCCACATGCGTGCCGTGCCACGAACTGCGCGCGGCCGCAGAGCCGCTGCCGCAGTAGCCGGCCGTGACCGCGTCGCCCGGATCCTGGGCATCGGCGTCGCGGCCGTTGCCATCGGCGGAGACGAAGCTGTCGGTGATGAAGTCGTAGCCCGCCATCAGGTTGGGCGCCAGATCCACATGCGGGCGCACACCGGTGTCGATCACCGCCACCGTGATGCCGGCCCCGGTGGCGCGATCCCAGGCCGCGGGCGCGCGCACGCCGCCGGTGGCGTCGAAAAGGGCCCACTGCTGCCGGTACAGCGCATCATTGGGCACGAACATCGGCCGCAGCAGGCGGTCGGGCTCGGCGTACTCGATGCTCGCGTCGCCGGCACGCAGGCTGCTTGCCAGTGTCTCCGCCTCGGCATGCGACATGCGCCGGCTCAGCCTGAATACCTGCGCACCTGCCGCCGTCTGGCGCCAGTGGCTCAACTGCACGCCATGGCGGCGGCCGACGAACTCGGCCGCCAGGCGGCCGCGCGCACTGGGCATCAGGCCGACGCTGCTGCTGTACTTGACGATCAGGCGGTCGGTGCCCGGCGCGCCGGTCTCGGCCACGGCCGCCGCGCCCTGGAACGCTGCCGCCGGCCCGGTGATGGCAGCGGCCGCAGCGCCCAGCAACAGGGACGCCCAGGCCTGCGGGCGCGCGAAGATCGATGTCATGGAAGGGATGCCTCGGGGTGATCGAGGCCAGGCGGCGAGTGCCGGCTGGCAGCCCCGCTACCGTGGCACCGATCGGTTGATCGGCGCTGTAGGCCGGAGGCTTTGCGTCCCACGCTTTCGCGCGGTTTGCGGGAGGGTGTGGCTGCGCACTGTAGTCACGCCTGCACGGCACGCCAAGGGGCGCCGGCCGGACAGACGCTGCAGTCGAGCAATCCTTCGCGTACCCGCTTGCAGGCCGCCAAGGCACGGCCGTCACGCGATGAACATCGCGACCCAGCCCGTCACGGGCGTCAGAAACGACGAAGCCCCGACCGGGCGGGGCTTCGAAGAGACTGGAGGCGCGATCCGGAGTCGAACCGGACTAGACGGATTTGCAATCGATAAATCTTGTTTGGCGACAGTAACTTAGGGTGTAACCGTTCCACCCCCTGACCAGTCTCTGACTGTTGCTGTAGATTCTCGCCGGGCCGGGACAGTGGAAGCACACCGCAGCGGCCGAGCGGGTGCGATCCGGACGCCTCGCGCGATCGTCCCGGCTCACCCGCTGAGCCAGCCGCGGGCTACCCTGTCGTCATGACCGGCGCCCCTGCCCGCCCCATCGAGCCACGCCCTTGCTGGCACTGCCGCTGGTATGCCGGCCTGGCGGCCGAAGGCACGGCCGCGCTGTGCTCGCACCCGCGGTGCTGTAGGGTGCGGTCATGGCCTGCCACCGGCTGCGATTCCTGGGAGCGCGAACCCGGCGCAGACGATGAGCCGTGGACGCCGCCGGGCTATGCAGGCGGCCAACCCGGCATCCGGGCAGAAAAGCGCCCCGGGCCATGAGGCACCGGGGCTGAATCGCTCGCTGTACGGTGAGCGCACGGGCTCAGGGAGGAAAAGCCCGGGGCTTTGAGGCCCGGGCGCATCCTACTGCCATTCCACTGCCTGGCGCGCGGCCAGTTCAGCGGGCAACGGTGTGGCGTCGAGCAGCAGGGGCACTACGCGCCGGCCGCATGCCAGCGCGCCGCGCCACTCGGTGGCCAGCTCCGCGCTGCCGGCGGCGTACTGCGACCACACCACCAGCACCTGGTCGGCCCGACACATGCGGCGCGCGATCTCGCGGCGCCACGCCTGACCAGGATGCAGATCCCGATCGATCCACACTGGTCCGTACAGCCTGGCCAGCGCTCGCGCTCGCTGCATGCCGGCTGTGTCGGCCCTGGCGTAGAGGATCACTGTCAGCGCCTGTACCGGCGCCGCGGCC
>CAYPDO010000442.1:0-4393 GCA_964409495.1 uncultured Bordetella sp. | reverse complement strand
CGTGTCGGCAGCGCCGGGCGAGGTGGCGGTATGGGTCAGCGAGCCGGCCGCCGCACTGCACGGCTGGCGGCCCGGACAGCGCATCGTGCTGCCGCTGGCCGCCGGGCCGGCCGCAGTGCGGGTGCGCGGCGTGTGGCGCGACTACGCCCGCCAGTTCGGCGCCATCGCCATCGAGCGCGCCGACTACCAGCGCCTGACCGGCGACACGGCGGTCAGCGACCTGGCGCTGTGGCTGGCCGCTGGCGCCACGCCGGCCAGCGTGCAGTCGGCGCTGCAGGCCGCTGCCGGGCCCGGGCTGCCGGTGGAGATGATCGGCACGCAGGCGCTGCGCAGCGTCTCGCTGGCCATCTTCGACCGCAGCTTTGCCGTCACCGTGTACCTGCAGGCCGCGGCCATCGGCGTGGGCCTGATCGGCGTGGCGGCCAGCCTGTCGGCCCAGGTGCTGTCGCGGCGCAAGGAATTCGGCCTGCTGGCCCATCTGGGCCTCACACGGCGCCAGATGCTGGCCCTGGTGGCCGCCGAGACCGGCGCCTGGCTGCTGGCCGGCGTGGTGGTGGGCCTGGTGCTGGGCCTGGCCATGGCGGCGGTGCTGGTGCATGTGGTCAACCCGCAGAGCTTTCACTGGACCATGCCGCTGCAGGTGCCCACGGCCCGCCTGGCAGCACTGGCCGCCGCGGTGCTGGGCGCCGGTGCGCTGACCGCGCTGCTGGCCGCCCGCCGCGCCGCCGGGCGCGATGCGGTGCTGGCCGTGAAGGAGGACTGGTGATGTGGCCGCGCCGCCGCTGGCTGGGCCATGCCGCTCTCGGCGGGCTGGGCGGCTTGGGCGGGCTCGTGGGACACGGCGCACTGGCCGCGCCGCCGGCTGCCCGTGACGACGACGATCGTGCCGACGACCTGATCCGGCCCGGGCGCATGCTGCGCTTTCCGCGCGACCATGGCGCCCACCCCGGCGCGCGCACCGAGTGGTGGTACGCCACCGGCTGGCTGGCGGAGCCCGCGGCGCCGGCCGCCACGCCGCGGCTGGGCTTCCAGCTCACCTTCTTCCGCAGCCGCCAGGCCGCGGCGGACGGCAGCGATCTGGCCGGCCGCTTCGCGCCGCGGCAATGGCTGTTCGCGCATGCGGCGATCACCGACCTGGCCGCCGGCCGCCACCGCCACGCGCAGCGCCTGACCCGCTGGTCGGGCGACGAGGCCTTGCCCGAGGCCCATGCGCGGCGTGCCGACAGCGCGGTGGTGCTGGGCCCGTGGCGCCTGCACCGCCGCCCGCTGCCCGACGGCGGCAGCCTGTACCAGGCCCGCCTGGCCGCGCCCGAGGCCGGCTTCACGCTGGCGCTGCAGCTGCGCAGCACCCAGCCGCTGCTGCTGCAGGGCGCCGACGGCTTCTCGCGCAAGGGCCCGCAGCCCAGCCAGGCCAGCCACTACTACAGCCAGCCGCAGCTGGCGGTGCAGGCCGAGCTGGTGCTCGACGGACAGCGCCTGGCCCTGCCCGGCACCGGCTGGCTCGACCACGAGTGGAGCGACGAGCTGCTGGCCCCTGGCGCCACCGGCTGGGACTGGATCGGCATCAACCTGTTCGATGGCGGCGCGCTCACCGCCTTCCAGCTGCGTGACGCCGACCAGCGTGCGCTGTGGGCCGGCGGCAGCCACCGGCCGGCAGGCGGCGCGGTGCGCAGCTTTGCGCCGGATGAACTGCATTTCGAGCCGCTGCAGTGGTGGACCAGCCCGCGCACCGGCGCGCGCTACCCGGTGCGCTGGCGCGTGCAGTCACCCGCCGGCAGCCACACGCTGCACGCGCTGCTCGATGCGCAGGAGCTCGACAGCCGCGGCAGCACCGGCGCTATCTACTGGGAAGGCCTGGCCGAGCTGCGCGATGCCGCCGGCCGCCGCGTGGGCCTGGGTTATCTGGAGATGACCGGGCGCAGCGCGCCGCTGAAGCTGGGCTGAAGCGGCGCGGCGGGCTCAGCCCGGGCCGGCCGGCCGCTGCGCACCCAGCGCGCTGCCGTTGGCGGCACCACGGCGCGGCGGAATCGGGCCCGCGCGCACGCAGTTGCGGCCCGCCGTCTTGGCCTCGCGCAGCGCGGTGCCGGCCTCGGCGATCACCTCGTCCAGCGCGCCATGGGTGGCGCCGATGCCGGCCACGCCCACGCTGACCGTGGCCTTCACGGTGCGGCCGTTCCAGCTCAGGCGAAAGGCCACCACGCGCTCGCGGATGCGTTCGGCCACGTCCAGCGCGCCGATCGGGTCGGTGTGCGGCAGGTACACCACCAGCACACCGCCGCCAAAACGCGCCAGCAGGTCGTACTGGCGCAGCGTGGCCGACACCTGGCGCGTGATCTCGACCAGCACCGCGTCGCCACAGGCCTGGCCGTGCTGGTCGTTGATGGCCTTGAGATGGTCGACATCGATCATCAGCAGCGCCGCGTCCTCGTTCAGGCGGCGCAGGCGCGACCATTCGCGGTCGGCCGCCGCGACGAAATGCTGCTGGGTGTAGGCGCCGGTCAGCGCATCGCGCACCGGCCGCTGGGCGGCGGGGCCGGCGGGCACCGGCTCGGTGGACAGGGCAATCACCTTGGCGCCCTCGCCGGCGGCCGCTGCGGCCACAGGCACGGGTTTCAGGAACTGCCGCGGCAGGCGCGGCAGTGGCGGCACACGGGCCCACAGCGCCAGCGGCACGGCCATGGCCGCCACCGCGGCGCCCACCAGGGCGCCCAGCAGCGCCGGGGCGGCGCCGGTGGCCTGCTGCAGGCTGTGCGCCAGGCCATAACCCAGCAGGCCGGCCGCGCCGACGGCGGCGGCCACCACCCCGGCCTGGCGCAGCAGGCGTCCGGAATCGGGGCGCTCGGAAGGCGTGGTGACGCGGGGTTCGGACGGCATGGTGCGCTGCGAGATGAAGTCGTGCTGATTCGAGCACAAAAAGCCGCCGGGGTGGGCAGCGATGACCCGGGTGATCGCCCGCCAAACGTGAGATTTGGCGGTGCCGTTTGGCGCCCCGCGGCGGCGCGCGCGGCTTGCTCGAGGTCAATCCACGCCCGCCCTGCGCACGACACACTGCCGTCACAAACCCACAAGGAGACAAGCGATGAGCCCCCCCCGCGTGATCGATTCGATCGAGGCCACCGTGGATGCCGTGCTCGACGCCGTGCGCGGCGACATCGTGCTCGGCATTCCGCTGGCCATCGGCAAGCCCAACCCCTTCGTGAACGCGCTGTACCGGCGCATCAAGGCCAACCCCGGCCGGCGGCTGACCATCATCACCGCGCTGTCGCTGGAGCGGCCGGTGGGCAAGAGCGACCTGGAACGGCACTTTCTGGAGCCGCTGGTCGCGCGCGTGTTCGCCGACTACCCGGATCTGGAATACGTGAAGGATCTGCGTGGCCCCGGCCTGCCGCCGAACATCGAGGTGCGCGAGTTCTTCATGAAGACTGGCGACTACCTCGGCAACAGCCCGGCGCAGCAGAACTTCATTTCCACCAACTACACCTTCGTGGCGCGCGACATGCTGGTGCAGGGCATGAACGTGATCGCCCAGGCGGTGGGCGAGCAGCGCGACGACGGGCAGTGGCGCCTGTCGGTGGCCAGCAACCCCGACATCGTGTTCGAGGTGGTCGAGAAGTACGCCGCCGCCGGCCTGCCGCTGCTGAAGGTGGGCGTGGTCAACCGCAAGATGCCCTTCATGCCCAATGGCGCCGAGGTGGCGCCCGGCTTCTTCGACATCGTGTGCACCGATGCCGCCGGCACGCACCAGCTGTTCGGCCCGCCCAACGGCCGTGTGAGCAACGCCGACTACGCCATCGGCCTGCACGCCAGCAGCCTGGTGGCCGACGGCGGCACGCTGCAGATCGGCATCGGCTCGCTGGGCGATGCCATCGCCCAGGCGCTGATCGTGCGCGACCGCCACGGCGACGAGTACCGCCGCATCCTCGGCTCCATCAGCCCCGACGGCCTGGCGGGCCGCGAGCTCGACCGATTCGACCAGGGCCTCTACGGCTGCTCGGAGATGTTCGTCAACGGCTTCCTGAAGCTGATCGAGGCCGGCATCATCCGCCGCGAGGTGTTCGGCGACGCGGTGCTGCAGCAGCTGCTCAACGACGGCGAGATCGACGAGGTGGTGACGCCGGCGACGCTGACGGCGCTGCTGCGCCGCGGCCGCATCCGCTCGCCGCTGGACAGTGCCGACCTCGCCTTCCTGACCCACTGGGGCGTGCTGCGCGAGGGCGTGCGGCTGGACGGCGATGCGCTGGTGCTGGGCGATGCGCGCGTGCGCAACGACCTGATCTCGGCCGAGAACCTGGAGCGCATCGGCGCCACGCTGCTGGGCAGCCGGCTGACGCACGGCATCTTCATGACCGGCGGCTTCTTCCTCGGGCCGCGCGACTTCTACGAGCGCCTGCGC
>CAYPDO010000441.1:0-4396 GCA_964409495.1 uncultured Bordetella sp. | reverse complement strand
GCGATAGCCGGCGGGCAAGGCCGTCCGTCAAGATGGGACGGCCAGACGCTCACTGCGAGGGCGGAATCTCGGCACCAAGGTAGACGCGACGCCCCGAGTGAGGGAAGGAAATGACAACTCGAAGTGGCGCCTTGAACTTCCACTTCATCACTGCCGAGTGCAGAACCGGGGCAGCACCGACTCGCTCTGCGAATGACACGAGGTCGCGCGAAGTCAGTGGATAGTCGCGTGGGTGCAGAGGAGCATCCAGCGCCAAGAGCATCGCCTGCTCGGTCGGGCCAATCCGTTGTTGCGAGAGCTTCGCCCAGTTGGTGACTGCCTGGTGCGACTGACCCACGACGACGTGCGCACCGCATTCCGCGGCTGACAACAACGCGTGACCGGCCGGGGGCTGGTCAATCAGGAGGAAAGTCCCTGCCGCCGGCGCAATGAGACCCCAGTAGCTGTGGGCCTCGGCAAAGAAGTCATCGTCGTTCGTCCCTGCACGCCCTTCATCCAGAACCGTCGCGGCATCGGCTACGAGCGCTTCGACATGGCGAATGCCCACCGGCAGCTCGTAAACGGCACTCGACGGTGCAACACACACTTGGCCGTCCGTTTCAACGTGGGGGTAGCCGATTGCGTTTGTAGCCTCAGGAAGCGCGATACGCGGGAGCGTCCACGGAAACTGCCTGTCGACTGACACCAGCAGCTCACCGGGCCCATCCTGCAGAGCCCCGGGCACTCGCCATGCAGCGACTAGCCCCTCGCGTGAAGGGAAGCGCTGCCGGAGTTCCACCGCACCGAGCTGCGTTGCCCCTGGCCACCGTACCTTAAGCTGAGCGTCAAGTTGCGCAACTGCATCGGCATGCGATTGCCCATCAGGCATATTGACCGCTGCCACCTTGCTTCTTCACCGGCGACGTAGGGACTGCTGCGAGACCACGGCCACCGCCGTTCTCACCGCCGCCCTTTCCGCCGCCATCGCCGCCGTCCCCGTCCTCGATTTCCTTGATGCGGCCGTCGAAGAAGTCGGTGAAGAACAGCGTCTTCAAGGCCTTCAATGCCATAAGCTCATCGCAATCTGCGCGTTCAATTTTGGAGAGCTCGTCGATTGCGTACTCGAGCTCGTCTCTGAGCTTGCGAATGCGCCCAAGGGTCGAGTCACGAGTAATCTCTTCACGAGGCGAGACCGGGCGGTAGACCCGTTCATTGGAGAACAGGCGGTTGCGAATGCCGCGCATCACGCTGAGCAGCGCGAAGTCGTCCCGGTCCTTCCACGATTGGTTGAAGTAGTACTGCTCGTCAACGAGCACCGATAAGATAAACCCGCTGGGCATGCTCCAGCTCGTTCGGCTCTTTGACCAAGCCTTTAGCAATCGAACCATCCGCCGCATCTGCCGCCCGTTTGTGTCATCGGGGCTCTTTGCAGTCACCTGGCTGTTGAACCACGTGGTGATGTCTTCCGGTGCCGACGCCTTCCAGGAACCAGTTGATGCAAGCTCCTTGTACGTCGTGCCGTTTTCCTCGTACTTCCGATAGACCGGCATGTCGACGTGAAACCCGTCGGCGTAGTAGATGCGGACACAGTTGCCGCGGACTTCAGGCGGCGTCTTGAAGTCATCCGTCGACGCCACCGCCGCACGCACCATCTCCTTCGCGTCGTTGGCCGTTCTGTCTCCGCCGCGGGATCCTTTGAGCGCATCTCGGCTAAACACGACGCCATCGTCGATGTCAGAGGACTCCGACTCGGACTGGACCATGGTGCTCATCGCATAGGACCCTTGTGCGACGTGCTCTATCGGTGAAGGCTCCTTTGCCGCGTCCAGGCCCTTCTTTAGACGGTCGCGGTTGGCCTGTCGGCGTTGGCGGGCCAAGCTGAGAGATTCGTTGTCGACGAAGACCCTCTCACCGTGGAACTTCACGAGATGGTCATTGGCGTTGTAGCTCACTCTTGCCTCCCAGCTGCTGGCTTCAAGTTCGAGAACATGTCGAGTGTCATGCGTCGCTCTGGCGAGGCAACGCCGGTGGTTAGGTCGCTGTAGTTGATGTCGGTCGAGCGACTGGCACGCTTCTCCATGTGCGCGATGGCTTCTTCCGTGCCAGTGTCGAGACCTAGGTAGCCCGCTTCCTCTGGAGCAACTGGCGAATCCTGCAAACGGTGGAGTGTCACGCGACCCGTTGAGGCGGCTAGCTGTTTGGCAAGGTATGCGGTCACAGTTGCCTGCGACTCAAGCGACATCGAGACGATGTCGACCCCGCCCTTCCAGCCGAATGTCCCCCTGTTGGCTTGTCTTGCGGTCAAAAGATTTGACTTGGGCGCGCCACCGGTCCCGACCGAAAGCACTTCTATTCGCGCGTCCGACGGTGCAACCTCAAGTGCTTCGACGAGGCCGACTAGCACCGGGTTGTTTGCCCATAGGCCGCCATCAACGAACCAGTGTTTTTGCCCGCCGCCGTCCGGGTCGTTCACCCCGTGGATTGGGAAGTAGATGGGGGCGGCCGCTGATGCAAGGCAGACATCTACGAGCCGGTACGCGTTGTCGCGCGTCAGGCGCTGGCTATGCGGGGTCTTGAAAACCCAAGCGCGGTTCGTTGTCGCGTCCACAGTTGGGGCGCACAAAGCAATGCCGCGGCGCCGATACAGCTGCTCCATCGTTTCGTCGCCGAGGACCGATTGCAGCGCCTTGGACAGAGCCCCTGGTTGATTCGCCGCCCGCCGGCCGTGCCATAGCGCCCAAGCTCCAACCCGCAACTTGTCAAAGCAACCGCCGCGCTGAATCGGCTGTGGCGAGTGGAAGATGTACTTGCTGCGAGTGCGATACAGCTCGACCACATCCTCAAGCGGCACACCTGCCGCGAGCGCCGCTCCCACGATGGAGCCGGTGCTTGTGCCGACGATGAGGTTGAACCTTGCCCCGAGGTCCAGGCGATTGACAGCATCGTTCCCGGTAAACCGGCTGATGCGCAAAGCGAGCTGCTGCAGAAGCGATGCGGTGTAGATACCCCGAACACCACCACCGTCGAGCGAAAGAACTCGAAAAGTCTTCTCGGCCAAACTGGCCCCCCCTAGCTCGTTGGATTTCAGATAGGTATGAACCTTACCTTGCCTGAGCAAGGGAGCAGCATAGACGACCGGGCGGTTCAATCGATGAGGCTGCCCTCCTCTGAGGGGTGGAGCCGTTGCTCTGGCAGCTTTTTCCAGGCCATTGCCAATTCCCTAACGGCCCTACCGGCATCGGTTGGCCGCTTGCCAGTTTGGGGCCGTTAACCGTTCGCTTTGAGTGTGCAGCGGTCAATCATCACCGCCGCCGCCAAAGGACCGGTTCCGGAAGACGCCGACACGCGGCCGATCTACGCGACTGACTCTGATCAGTCTGCAAGAGCCATAGGCAAGCGAAGGTCCGCGCCATAGCCCAAGCATCGGCGAGAAACCTGCCGGCAGCCTCACATTCCTGCAGCGCGCGCACGAACCGACAGGTGGTTGAAGCCGGATGGATCCGTCGTGTCCTTTACTTCCAGGTAGGCTTGCCTTCGAACCAGTTCACTGAGCTTCGTGAACCCATAATTCCGCGGATCGAACGACGTGTTGTTCTTGTTGATGAAGGACCCTACCGCCGACAGCGACGCCCATCCGCTGTCACGTGACGTCTCCTTGATAGCATGGGTCAGGAGTTCCTTGAGATCCGGAACATCGGACACCGGCACGGGCGCGGTGGCCTCAGCCGGCCGCTTGAGCACTTCGAAGAAGATGAACTTGTCGCAGGCCGCGATGAACGGCTCAGGCGTCTTTCGCTCTCCGAGCCCGTAGACCACCTTGCCGGCTTCTCGCATGCGCGTGGCAAGGCGCGTGAAATCGCTGTCGCTGGACACTAGGCAGAAGCCGTCTAGATTGCCGGCGTACAGCAGGTCCATTGCATCGATGATGAAAGCCGAGTCGGTCGAGTTCTTGCCTTTGGTGTAGGCAAACTGCTGCATGGGCTGGATCGCATGCTTGTGCAGGTGCTCCTTCCAGCCCGACAGGTTGCTGGTCGTCCAGTCCCCGTACGCGCGCTTGACCGTGGCAGTTCCGTACTTTGCAACCTCTTCCAACAGCTCCTTGACCACACTGGCCGACGCGTTGTCAGCATCGATCAGCACGGCCAGTCGAACCGTGTCGTTGTTGGCCATTCGTTCTCTCCCCGTTTCGATGTTGTCAAAGGTTGCACGCACCGGCGGTGGACAGATGCAGCAGATTTCGCCTGTGCCTATCGCGGCCCCAGCGCCGCCCTGAGCGCACCTCGAACGCCGTAGCAGTCTTTCGCGAGCAGTGCGGACGCGAGCTCTCGGATGTCGTCGGCTGTCAGCCCCGCTGCTTGTGCCGCTGACAGCCAAAGTCTGCAGGCGAGTTCAAATGAACCGCCGATGTATGCCCCGT
>CAYPDO010000440.1:0-4400 GCA_964409495.1 uncultured Bordetella sp. | reverse complement strand
GGGCCAGCACATAGCCCCAGGGGCCCATCAGCGCCAGGTCGGTCTCGCCATTGGCCAGGCTCTTGGCCAGCCCCTCCCAGCTGTCGACGGTGCGCAGCTCGACCGGCCGGCCCAGGCGCTGCGCCAGGTGCTGGGCCAGCGGCCGGTAGGTGGCGTCGTTCTTCTCGCGGTCGGGCTGGAACATGCCGACGCCGAACTTCAGCGGGCCGGCGGCGCCCTGCGCCAGCGCCGCGCCATGCAGGGCCGGCACGCTGCCCAGGGCCAGGGCGCAGACATCGCGGCGGTTCAAGCTCATCGTGTTTCTCCAGGATCGGGGGCCGGCGCCTGCGCAACCGGATGGGGCGGATGGGTCGGATGGGACGGCCGGCACCTGGCCGGGGGCGGCCGGAACTGGTCGAGAAAGCGGCTGTCGATGCGGTGCTTCCAGCGCCAGGCCCAGGCGCCTTCGGCCGCGAACGGCCCGCGCGACGCGATGGCGCGGCCGTCGGCGGTGGCCAGCAGGGCCAGGAAGTGGCGCTGCGGCCGGTGCACCTGCAGCGCCATGGCGCCGGCCGCGCCCTGCAGGCTGGCGCGCAGGTTGGCGGCCAGCACCGGCCCCATGCGCACCGCATGCACGCCGGCCTTGGGCAGGCCCTGGCCGGGCCAGCTGGCGCAGTCGCCGCTGGCAAACACCTGCGGGTGCGACAGCGAGCGCAGGTGCTCGTCGATGCACACGAAGCCACGCGCATCGACCGCCAGCGCGCCGCGCCGCGACGCATCGCGCTGCCAGTCGTGCGCCTCGGCGCCGGTGGCCCACAGCAGCACATCGCTGCCGTGGTCGACCGCCGGGCACCAGCCGCTGCCCAGCTGCACCGTGACGCCGGCGCGCGCCAGCGCGCGCTGCGCGGCGCGGCGCGCCGCCGGCGCCAGGCCTGGCAGCAGCACCGTGCCGCGGCTCAGCAGGCTGCCATGCAGCACACGCTCGGGGCGCAGGCTGCGCAGCCGCGCCAGCACGGCCAGCAGGGCCTCGAACCCGGCCGCCCCGCCGCCCACCGCGGTGACGGTGAAGGGCCGGTCCGAGCGGTCGTGCACCCAGCGCGCAAGCAGCGCGTCGTAGCGCTGCTGCAGCATGGCCAGCGGCCGCAGGGCCAGCATCTGCGCATGCTCGACCGGCGGCGGGTGCAGGCCCGAGCCGACGTTCAGCGACAGCAGGTCGTAGTCGAGCGTGCTGCCGTCGGCCAGCTGCAGCTGCTGGCGCGCCGGGTCGAGCGCATGCACCTCGCCCTGCCACCAGCGCGCGCCGGCGGCAGCGGCCAGCGGCGGGAAATCGATGGCGATCTCGTCAAAGCGGTAGCGGCCGGCCAGCCAGCCCGGCACCATGCCCGAGTACGGGGCCAGCGGCTGCGGCGACACCACCACCACCTCGACCCCGGTCAAGCGCTGCTGCGCCAGGCTGCGCAGCACCAGCGCATGGGCATGGCCGGCGCCGGCCAGCACCAGCCGCTTCATGCGCCCGGCTCCGGCAGCGGCGGGCTGGCCGCCAGGCTGTCCAGCCAGCCCGGTGGCAGCTGCGCCAGATCGGCCGGCACATCGATGTCGGCCACCGGCGGCAGTTCGGCCCAGCGCAGCCCGGCCGTGCGCAGACGCTGCCGGGTCTCGTCCATCACCTGGTCGTGGCTCCAGCGCATGCCGGCGAAACAGCGCGCATCGGCCTGGCGCTGGCCCACCAGCGCATAACCGCCGTCCAGCGCGGGCACGAACACCAGGTCGTGGTCCTGCAGGCGCTGCGCCGCCTGGCGCAGCACGGCGGCATCCAGCGCCGGCGCGTCGGTGCCGATCAGCAGCGCAGCGCGGTGCCGGGCCAGGCTGCGGGCCAGCGCGCGGTGCATGCGCTGGCCCAGATCGCCGTCGCCCTGTTCGGTGAGGGCCGCGCCGCAGGCAGCGGCGGCTGCGCGCAGCACCGGGTGGCGAGCGTCGGGGGCGGCGCACAGCTCCACCGGCCCGATGCCGGCCGCGCCGGCCTGGGCCAGGGCATGCCGCAGCATGCGCGCGGCCAGCGCGGCAGCGCCATCCGGGCCCAGGGCCGGAGCCAGGCGGGTCTTGGCCAGGCCGGGCACGGGCGCCTTGGCAAACACGATGACCGCCGTGCTCACGCACGCCTCCCGGGCCGCGCGCGCGCCGCCGCGCCGCCGGGCGCGCACAGGCCGGGCTGCCGCGCCGCGCTCATCGGTAGGCCTGCGCCAGCCGGGCCGCCGGCTCGCCGCGCCAGTAGCGCCAGCGCAGCCGCCACATCAGCACGATGGTGCGCCAGACGCCGCGCTGCTCCCAGCGCCGGCCCGAGGTGCACACGCGTGCGCGCAGGCAGGCCGGGCGGCCCAGGCGCTTGAGCCGGCGCGAGATCTCGATGTCTTCCATCAGCGGCTGCTCAGGAAAGCCGCCCACGCGCTCGAAGGCGGCGCGCGTGATGAAGATCGCCTGGTCGCCGGTGGCGATGCCGCTGAGCCGCGAGCGCAGGTTCATCATCGCGGCCACCACGCGCAGCATCCAGGGCCGGCCGCTGATGCGCACATCGAAGCGGCCCCAGCCGGCGCCACCGGCCAGCGCCTGCAGCAGCAGCTGGTCGGCCAGCGGCGGCAGCTGCGTGTCGGCATGCAGGAACAGCAGCACATCGGCCCGGGCCAGCGCGGCCCCGGCATTCATCTGCAGCGCGCGGCCGCGCGGCGACGGGATCACCGCGTCCACCCAGGGCGCGGCGCACTGCGCGGTGCCATCGCTGCTGCCGCCATCGGCCAGCACGATCTCGACCCCGCGCGCGCGCAGCGGCTGCAGGGCCTGCAGCGTGGCCACGATGCCCTCGGCCTCGTTCAGCGCCGGCAGCACGATCGACAGCACGGGCGGGCTCATGTGCCGTTCAGTGCCCAGTCGTAGTCGGCGAAGGCGATGTCCACGGTGCCGGCGCGCACCCGGGCGCGGTCGGCCGGGCCATCGGCCAGCTGGTCGGCGTAGCGCGCGGCAAAGGCCGGCAGCGAGGTCAGGCCGCGGTGGCCGAGCCGGAAGTCTTCGCCGTACCAGTCGAAGATCTTCGACAGCTCGAGCCGCCCGCGCGCCACGTGGTAGCGGTTGCGCGTGCGGTCGCTCATGAAGCGCAGCGCCTGGTCGTCCAGTTGGGCATCGAGCCGCGTGGCGACATAGGCCTCCTCGCGCAGCGCCGGGCAGCCGATGCTGGCGCAGTTGACGGCGAAGTGCACGCGCGGGTCGTCGTAGTCGCCGCGCTTGCGCAGCATCGCGTGCTCGATGTCGTCGAGCGAGCGCTTGCCGCCCAGCAGGGCGATCCAGCGCGGCTTCCAGGGGTTGCCCAGCAGGCCACCGATGTCCTTGATCGACTTCAGGTCAGGGTAGCGGGTGAGGATCAGCGTCACCGTGAAGGCGTTGTAGGCATTGATCAGGAAGGCCTGGCGCTCGGCCCGCGGCCAGGCCGCGAAGGCCGCCGCGCCCACCGCCGACAGGCTGTCGAGGTAGGCCTTCAGGCGCGAGCCGCCGCTGGCACGCTCGGCGGCCAGGCCGGCGTAATCCACCTGCGTGGCCTGGCCGCCACGCAGCAGCCGCACATGCTGGCGCAGCAGCGCCGTCCAGGCGGCATGGCTGTGGTCGAAGCCCGACGCCTGCGCCTGCACCGGCGCCGCCCGCAGCACGGCCATCGCGCCGGAGGTGCCGGCCAGGGTGAGCAGCAGCCGCCGCCGTGGCAGGTGTGCCGTCATGTCAGCTCCCAGGCGTGGTAACGCGCCACCCAGCGCAGCAGCGCCTGCGGCGCATGCGCGCGCTTCCATTCGCCGGCCGCGTACTTGTTGGCCTCGGACAGCGTCGGGTAGGTGTGGATGGTGCCGAGGATCTTGTTCAGCCCCAGGCCATGCTTCATCGCCAGCGCGTATTCGGCCAGCAGATCGCCGGCATGTTCGCCGACGATGGTGACGCCCAGGATGCGGTCGGTGCCCGGCGCGGTGAGCACCTTGACAAAGCCCTGCGCCGTGCCGTCGGCAATCGCCCGGTCGAGGTCGTCGAGGCCGTAGCGCGTGACCTCGCAGGCCACGCCCTGCGCCTGGGCCTCGGTTTCGCTCAGGCCCACGCGCGCCACCTCGGGATCGGTGAAGGTGGCCCACGGGATCACCCGGTAGTCGGCCTTGAAGCGGCGGAAGCGGCCGAACAGCGCATTCACCGCCGCATACCAGGCCTGGTGCGCCGCGGTGTGCGTGAACTGGAACGGCCCGGCCACATCGCCCACGGCATAGATGTTGGGGTACAGGGTCTGCAGCCAGGCATTGGTCTCGATGGTCTTGCGCGGCGTGAGCGGGATGCCCAGCTCCTCCAGGCCGTAGCCGGTGACGCGCGGGCTGCGGCCCACGGCGCACAGCAGCTGGTCGAAG
>CAYPDO010000439.1:0-4404 GCA_964409495.1 uncultured Bordetella sp. | reverse complement strand
CGACCTTGGGTTTGTTTTGGACTTGCTCTATTTATAGCGTGCCTACCCGGGCATCGAGGTCGAGGTGGTGGAGAACGCCTTCCTCGCCGACCTGAGCCGGCGCCATGCCGACGAATCCAGCGGCTGGGCGCGGCGCGAGGCCGATGTGGCGATCCGCCTGTCGCACCAGGTGGCCGAGCACCTGGTGGGCCGCCAGCTGGGCCTGAGCCAGTGCCGGGTGTACGCGCGCCGCGGCGCGCCGGGCCTGCCGCAGACGGTGCTGCCGCTGGCCGCGCTGCTGAAGGATGTGCCCTGGGTGGCGTTTGAGCGCGACAGCCAGGCGCGCGTGTACGACCAGTGGATGCGCAAGCACCTGGCGCAAGCCGCGGTGCGCGTGCGGGTGGACATCTTCAATGCCGCGGCGGCCATGCTGCACACCGGCATCGGCGTGGCCCTGCTGCCCACCTTCATGGAGCCGCGCCACCCCGAGCTGGTGGCGGTGAGCGAGCCCATCCCCGACCTGGCCGTGCCGGTGTGGATGCTGACCCACCCCGACCTGCGCCAGACCGCGCGGGTGCGCTCGTTCATGCAGTTCGTGGGCGACCGCCTCGCTGCGCAGCTGGGCGTGCACGGCGCCTGAGCCGGCACCGGCCCGCAGGCGCTGGCGCACGCGGGTTCAGGCGCGGTCAGGCAGCGCCTGCATCCAGCACCAGCGGCAGTTGCAGGTGAAAGCTGCTGCCCTCGCCAGGGCGGCTGTGCAGCGCGATGTGGCCGCCATGCGCCAGCACCAGCGCGCGCACCAGGGCCAGGCCGATGCCGGCACCTTCCTGCAGCCGGCCGTTGCCGTCGTCCAGCTGGTGGAAGCGCTCGAAGGCCTGGGCCTGGCGCGCCGCCGGAATGCCCACGCCCGAATCGTGCACCTGCAGCTCGAACCGGGGCGAGGCCTCGCCGGGCGGCAAGGGCCGGGCCTGCAGCGCGATGCGGCCGCCGGCCGGCGTGAACTTCACCGCGTTCGACAGCAGGTGCCACAGCACCTGGCGCAGGCGCACGGGGTCGAGCATCAGCGCCTCCAGGCCGTCGTCGACGTGCAGCGTCAGCGTCTGGTGTTTGGCCTGCCACTGCGGCGCCAGTGACGCGGCCACCTCGTCGACCAGCACGCGCAGATCGAACAGCGCCGGCTGCAGCTGCAGGTGGCCGGCCTCGATGTGGGCCAGGTCGAGCACATCGTCGATCAGGCGCAGCAGGTGGCTGCCGTTGTCGGCGATGCGCGCCAGCGCATGCGTCTGCTGCGGCGAGCCCGGCGCCAGCCGGCCACGGCGCATCAGCTCCACGAAGCCCAGCACCACGGTCAGCGGCGTGCGCAGCTCGTGCGTCATGGTGGCCAGGAAGCGACTCTTCAGGTGCCCCAGCTGCTGCAGGCGGCGGGCCTCGTCGGCCTCGGCCTGCGCCTGGGCCCGGGCCTGCTCGGCCTGCACCTGGGCCGTCACATCGGTCAGCGTGGCCAGCAGCCGGCCCAGCGCCAGGCGTTCCAGGCGCAGCGACAGCACGCGCGGCGGCGCAGCGCTGCCCGCCAGCGGCAGGCGCAGGCCGTCGCACACCAGGCCGGCGGCCGGGCCGTGGGCCGCCACCGCGGCGCGCAGATCCAGGCCCGGCTGCGCGCCGGCCAGCAGCGTGAACAGGTTGGCCAGCGAGCGCCCGCCGGTCAGCGGCAGCAGCAGGCGCGCGCTGCAGGCATTGGCCAGCACCACGCGGCCATCGTCGTGCAGGGCCATCAGGCCCAGCGGCGCGGCGTTGAGAAACAGCAGCAGCTCGGCCAGCTCGTCACCGGCCGCACCGGCGCTGTGGGCCAGACCCGCCGCGCCGGCCATGTCGGCCATGTCGGCCATGTCGGCCATGTCGGCCGTGGCGTCCCTGTCGGCCCCGTCAGCCGTGTGGGCCCTGTCGGCCGTGGGCGGGCAACGCGGCGCGACCATGCGGGCGCCGGCGCTCAGCGCTGCACGCAGACGAAGCGCAGCGCGCCCGGCGGCGCATCGGCCGCGGCGGCCAGCAGGCGCAGGCGCACCGGCGTGGGCCGCATGCGCAGCGTGAGCACGTAGTCGAGCGTGAGGTCCAGCGCCTGGCCCTGAGCGCCGGCATCGTGGAAGCGCTGCGCCACCAGCGCGTTGTCCATGCACGGCGCCACCACGCCGAACAGCGGCAGGCCCATCACCTGCGGCCGGCCCAGCGCGGCCAGGCGCGACTCGGTGGCGTTGTAGCGCTGCACGATGTCAGCGCCATCGAAGCCGATCACGCCGAAATCCAGCGCATCCAGCGCAGCCTCGTCCAGGGCTGCCAGCGTGGCCCACAGCTGCGCCTGGTCAAAGGCGATGGTCGTCGGTGTTTCGGCTGTGTTCATGGTGGGCACGGCAGCGGTTGGCAAGGCGGGGTGACAACCGACAAACACCCCGGACGACCCCATATCGGCACAGGCCGGTGCCAACTTGAGCCCGGCGGCACGTGGGCTTGTCGCAGCGCCAGATGCCACGCGCCCGGCGGCCGGGCCGCCCCGCGCTCAGCGCCCCAGGCCGGCCACCACCACCGTCAGCGTGCCCAGCACCAGGTTCACCGCCACCCAGCGGCGGATGACGGCCATGGCCGCGCCGGCGGCCGGCCAGTCAGCCGCGGCCACCGCACGGCGCAGCTGCGGGTAAGGCCGGCCGACGATGAAGCCGAAGATCAGCGCCATCGCCACGCCCAGCAGCAGCATCGCGTGCCAGGTGGGCGAGGCGCCGGCCATGCCCACGCGCAGCAGCAGCGCCAGGCCGCTGGCCAGGATCAGCGGCACGGCCACCATCAGCAGGCGGAAGAAGCGGCCCAGCGTGGCGGCCAGCAGCGGCAGGCGTTGGGGCGGCGCCAGGAGCTCGGCGGCCGAGGGGCGCAGCGCGAAGTGGGCGAAGGCCATGCCGCCCACCCACAGCACGGCGGCCAGCAGGTGCACGACAAACATCAGGGTCCAGACGGTGGGCGGGTTCATGCGGCCAGCATACGCAAGCCCCGGGCCGGCGCCGGCGCGGCGGGCGCAAGACCCGTCACCGGGCGCGGCTCAGCGCACCCGGCCGAGCTGGCGCACCAGATCGTGCAGGCACAGCACGGTGAGCACGGCGGCCACGGCCAGCGGCTGCAGCAGATCGGGCACGGCGATGGCCTCGCCGCTGAGCACGCGCTGCATCAGCGTGCTTTGCGCCAGCGCCGGCACCCACAGGTGCCAGGGCGCCTCGGCGCTCAGGCTGAACAGGGGCACCATCGGCGCGAACGAGCAGGCCAGCACCAGCACCGTGGCGCTGGCCTGGGCCTCCTTGACGCTGCGGCTGCGCAGCGCCACGGCCATCAGCGCGGCGGCCATCAGCGCAGCCAGCGGCAGCAGCAGGGCCAGGAACAGGCCGGCCTCGCGCAGCCCGAACTGGAAGCTGGCGGCCAGCGATTCGCTGCGCAGCAGCCACTGCCCGGGCAGGAAGCTCAGGCATGACAGCACCGCCACGCCCATGGCCAGCAGCGCCACCGCCCCCCACTTGCCCAGCACCAGGGCCCAGCGCGGCGCGGGCGTCATCAGCAGCGGCTCGAGCGAGCCGCGCTCGCGCTCGCCGGCGGTGCTGTCGAGCGCGGCATTCAGCGCGCCGTACACCACGGCCATCAGGATGAAGATGGGCAGCATGCGCGTGAACTGCGCGGCGCGCTGGCGCGCGTCGGCCATGTCCTGCTCGTCGGTCTCGATCACCTGCAGCAGGGCCGGCGGCACGCCGCGCCAGGCCAGGCGCAGCGTGGCCTGCTCCTGCTGGAAGCCCTGCAGCAGCTGGCGCCACTGGCCGGCGCTGGCCTGCGCGCGGGTGTTGCCGCTGGCGCTGCGCAGCAGCAGCTGCGGCGCGCGCCCGGCGGCCAGCGCGGCCTCGAAATCGGCCGGCAGCACCAGCACGGCCTGGCCCAGCTCGCGCCGCGCCAGCGCGCGCGCATGCTCCTCGGGGGCGGCCTCGAGCCGGAAGCCCTGGCGCGCCACATAGTTGGCCAGCGTGGGCGCATGCTCGATGCGCAGCGCCATCAGCGTGCGCGCCTCGGCCTGGCTTTCCAGATCGGCCACCAGGGCCGACAGCGCCAGCAGCATCAGCGGCCCGATGACCACCGACGACAGCATCACCACCCACAGCGTGCGGCGGTCGCGCAGCGCGTCGCGCACCTCCTTGCGCAGCACCTGCAGCAGCTGTTGCAGGCTGCGGGTCATGCGCCGGCCCCCGCGGCGCCGGCCGGGCCATCGGCATAGGCCAGGCGCACGAAGGCGGCCTCAAAGTCATCGCAGCCGCTGCGCGCCAGCAGCTGGGGCACGGTGCCCTCGGCCACGGTGCGGCCGCCGGCCACCACCACCACGCGGTCGCACAGGCGCTCCACCTCCTGCAT
>CAYPDO010000438.1:0-4415 GCA_964409495.1 uncultured Bordetella sp. | reverse complement strand
CACCAGCGGCTCGACAGAATCACAGGGCGAGGTGACCGTGCGGCTGCAACTGGGTGGGCGCGTGGTCAATGGCGTAGGCGCTGATCCCGACATCGTGGTGGCCTCGGCCAAGGCCTATCTGGCGGCACTGAACAAGCTGCATGCCAACACCGACCGCGTGGCCGCACAGGGTTGATCCGGCGGGACCTGAACGCTCTTTAAGAATCGCACGCAAGTTTTTGATCTTGCGTGTGTTTCGGCGCTAACCTACACTCGCGCGCACATATCCATTCTGACAATTGCGTTGGGTTTTCTCTGCCGAACATGAAGCTTTTTCTGTCGACCCTGCTGCTTGGTCTCGTCGTGGCCTTTTCATCGGCCGCGCCGGCCCATGCCCGCACGCCCACGCGCAAGCCGGTCGCCAAGCCCGCCAGCAGCGTGGTGACGCCGGCCAAGCGCGGCGTGAAGCGCGTGGCCAAGGCTGGCGGCAAGGTGGCGGCTGGCAAGGTGGCAGGCGGCAAGGGCCTGCGCCGTGCGGCCGTGCTGGGTGCTGCTGGTGGCGCGGCTGCCGTGGCGGCCGAGCCGCTGCGCGCCTCGTTCGGCCAGATGCAGGGCCTGCATGCCAACACCGATCCGCTGGATCTGAAGTCCAGCGTGGCCCTGGTGATCGACCAGGACACCAATGAGGTGCTGTTCAGCAAGAACCCCGACGCGGTGCTGCCGATCGCCTCGATCACCAAGCTGATGACCGCGCTGGTGGTGGTGGAGGCACGCCAGTCGCTGGACGACGTGCTCACCATCACCCAGGATGACATCGACACCGAGAAGGGCAGCCGCTCGCGCCTGGCCGTGGGCACGCAGCTCACGCGCCGCGAAATGCTGCACCTGGCGCTGATGTCGTCGGAGAACCGGGCCGCCAATGCGCTGGGCCGGCACTACCCGGGCGGCCTGGCGGCGGCCGTGGCGGCGATGAACAAGCGTGCCGATGCCCTGGGCATGCGCGACACGCACTACACCGAGCCCACCGGGCTGTCGAGCCTGAACCAGTCCAGCGCGCAGGATCTGGCCAAGCTGGTGAAGGAGGCCCACCGCGTGCCGCTGCTGCGCGAGTTCTCCACCTCACAGGAAACTCAGGTGGCGGTGGGCAAGCGGGTGATGCAGTTCCACACCACCAATGGTCTGGTGCGCAGCCCGCACTGGGACATCGGCCTGCAGAAAACCGGCTACATCGCCGAGGCCGGTCGCTGCCTGGTGATGCAGGCCCAGCTGGCCGGGCGCAAGCTGATCATGGTGCTGCTGGATTCGGCCGGCAAGTACTCGCGCATCGGCGATGCCGAGCGCATCCGCCGCTGGCTCGACAACGCGCCCATCGCGGTGGGCGGCGCGCGGCGGCCGCTGTCCTGAGACTTCGGCGGTGTCGGCGCCATCGCCGGCACGTCGCCCAGCCTGCCCACCTGACGGCCGCCCTGTGCGGCCGTCAGGCTTTTCAACCGCGATAACCCAGCGCCGACGAGATCTGTGCGGCGGTGGCCTTCACGCGCTCGGCCCAGCTGTCCTCGATGCGGTCGGCCGGGGCCGACACCGACAGGCCGGCCACCAGGCGGCCCTGGTCGTCGAAGATGCCCGCGGCAATGCAGCGCACGCCGAGCTCCAGCTCCTCGTCGTCTCGAGACACGCCCGACTGGCGCAACTGGGCCAGCTCGCGCTCCAGCCGGCCGATCTCGGTGATGCTGTTGCGCGTGTGGCCGGCCAGGCCGGTGCGGGTGGCATAGCCGCGCACACGCTGCGGGTCCTCGTGCGCCAGGAACAGCTTGCCCACCGAGGTGAGGTGCAGCGGCGCACGGCCGCCCACCGCACGCACCACCTGCATGCCCGAGCGCTCGCTGTAGGTGCGCTCGATGTAGACGATCTCGTCGCCCTGGCGCACCGAGAGGTTCACCGGCTGGTGGGTGAGCTTGTGCAACTCGCGCATCGGCGCCAGCGCCGCGTCGCGCACATCCAGCCGCGCCTTCACCAGGTTGCCCATTTCCAGCAGGCGCATGCCCAGGCGGTAGCTGCCGGCCTCGGGCCGGTCGACATAGCGGCCGATGGCCAGGTCGTTGAGGATGCGGTGCGCGGTGGATGGGTGCAGGCCGGTGCGCTCGCTCAGTTCTTTCAAGGACACCGGATCCTGGTGCGCGGCCAGCACGTCGAGCAGCGAGAACATGCGCTCGATCACCTGGATCGCGGGCGTCTGACCTTCTTTCTTCGTGCTCATGGGGCGTCTCGGAGAGTTGGCCTCATTTTTACATGGCGAAACCCCGTGGGGCTTGCTGAAATGAGCGGCCTTGCGCAGGCCGCCAGCCCGGTATGCCGCGCCAGGTGGCAGCGCGGGTCAGCTCAAGGCGCGGGCCGCGTTCAGGCCGGCGCGCACCGCGCCTTCCAGCGTGGCCGGGTAGGGGCCGTCCACATGGTCGCCGGCGGCCAGCAGCCCGGGGGCGATCACCGCGGCCGGGCGCCGCAGGCCCGGTGTGCAGGCAAAGGTGGCGCGGCGCTCGGCGGCAATGGCGCGCAGCGCCTGCGCATCGGGGGCCGCGAAAGCGCCGGGAAAGGCCTGCCGGGCCTGTGCCAGCACGGCCGCGCCGGTGGCCGGCAGGCCCTGCGCCACCCAGGGTGCGGCGCCGCTGACGACGAAGGCGAACTCGCCGGTCGCCAGGCCCAGCGCGCCGAGGTCGAAGACGAACTGGGCCGGCCGCCCGGCATCGGCGGATAGCGCCAGCATCGGCTGCGGCAGGCGCAGCCCGGCGTCGTGCAGCCAGGCGGTGACGATGGGCTCGTGGCGCAGCGCCGCGGCGGTGGCCGACCAGGCGGGCGACACTGCGGCGCTCAGGCGCGCGGCCTCGCCGCTGGGGCAGGCCAGCACCACGCCGTCGAAGGCCTCGCCGTCCACCGCCCAGCCGCTGCCTTGCGATGCCAGGTGCTGCACCCGGTGGCCCAGGCGCACGCTGGCGCCGTGCATGCCCAGCCAGTGCAGCGCAGGCGCCGGCAGCAGCGCCGACAGGGGTGCCCGCGGCAGCAGCAGGTCGGCGCTGCCGTGGCCGGCGAACAGCGCATCGCGCAGCACGCGCAGAAAGACCGTGCCGCTGGCGCTGGCCATCGGTGTGTTCAGCGCGGCCACGCACAGCGGATCGATCAGCTCGCGTTGCACACACGCCGGCAGCCTGCGGCACAGCTCAGCCACAGTGGTGCCGGCATCGCAGCGAAAGCCGCGCAGCAGCCAGCCGGTGGCCGTGCCCAGCAGCGCCAGCCGGTCGGCCAGTGGCCAGGCCCGCGTGCCCAGCACGCCACGCACAAAGGCCGGCAGCGGCGCGCCGGGCGGCAACTGCAGCCCGCGGCCGTCAGCGCTGCGCAGCGACAGCGGGCCGCGCCACAGCAGGCGTTCGGGGTCGGCGCCCACGCGTCGCATCAGCGCCAGGGTGTCGGTGTAGGCGCCGATCAGGATGTGCTGGCCGTTGTCGCGGGCGGGGCGGCCCGGCCGCGCCGCCTGTGCGGCCGCGCCGGCGGCGCTGCGCGCGCGGCCACCCGCGGTGTGCGCCATCTCGAACAGCGTGACCTGCGCGCCGCGCGCGGTGGCCTCCACCGCGGCAGCCAAGCCGGCCCAGCCAGCACCCACCACCGCCAGGCGGCGCATCGGTTTGGCGCCGCGCGCGCCGTGCTCAGCGGCCACGCCAGTGCGTGCACATCGCGATCCACAGCTTGCGCAGCGGTGTCAGCGAGGTGCGCTGGTGCAGCACCTGGAAAACGTCGGCCTCGATCTCGCGCAGCAGCGTGCGGTAGATGTTGGCCATCATCAGCCCCGGCTTCTGCGCGTGGCGGTCGGTTTCAGGCAGCAGGGCCAGCGCCTCGTCATAGCAGCGGTGGGCGCGCTCGGCCTGGAAACGCATCAGCGCGGTGAAGCGCTCGCTGTAGCCCCAGGGCGCCTCGCGCTTGAGCAGCTCATGCGCCTTGACGTCGAACTGCTGCAGTTCGCTCATCGGCAGGTAGATGCGCCCGCGGCGTGCATCGTCGCCCACGTCGCGGATGATGTTGGTGAGTTGCAGCGCCAGGCCCAGGCGATGGGCGTAGTCGATGGTGGCCGGATCGGTGTGGCCGAAGATGCGCGCCGCCACCTCGCCCACCACGCCGGCCACCAGATGGCAATAGCGGCGCAGGCCGGCGAAATCGAGGTAGCGGCTCTGGGTGAGATCCATCTCGCAGCCGTCGATCACCGCGCTCAGGTGCTCGGCGCGGATGCCGTGGTCGGCCACCAGCGGCATCAGCGCCTGCATCACCGGGTGGCTAGGCTGGCCGGCGAAGGCCCGCGCCACCTCCTGGCGCCACCACGCCAGCTTGGTGGCGGCCACGCCGGCATCGCTGACCTCGTCGACGACATCGTCCACCTCGCGGCAGAAGGCGTA
>CAYPDO010000437.1:0-4424 GCA_964409495.1 uncultured Bordetella sp. | reverse complement strand
GCAATGATGTGGCTGAGCGTGGTCGTGCCCAGACCGGGGGGGCCGAACAGCAGCACGTGATCCAGCAGCACGTGATCCAGCGCCTCGTCGCGCTTGCGCGCGGCGCTGATGAATATTTCCAGCTGCTCGCGTGCCTTGGCCTGGCCGATGTATTCCTGCAGCAGCTTGGGCCGCAGCGCGCGCTCCAGCGCTTCTTCTTGCGGCGAGGCGCGGCTGGCGCTCACCACCCGCGGCGCGGGCGGGGCGGCAAAGTCGTCGGTCTGGATGCCCATCCAGTGATTGTGGCGCAAACCGGCTTGCGCGGCTCAGCCGGGCCGCCGCCAGCCCGCTACGACAGCGCCTTCAGCGCGGCCTTGATGCCCTCGGACACGCCGATGTCGGGCGCCAGGGTCTTGATCGCCGCGCCGGCTTCCTTCTCGCTGTAGCCCAGCGCGATCAGCGCCTGCACGATGTCGGCCTGCGCATCGCTGGCCACCGCGGCGCCGCCGGCCAGGGCCAGCTCGGGGCCCAGCTTGCCCTTCAACTCGAGCAGCAGGCGCTCGGCAGTCTTCTTGCCGATGCCCGGCACCTTCACCAGCCGGCCCACCTGCTGCTGGGTCACGGCCTGGGCCAGTTCGACCACCGACAGGCCCGACAGCAGGCTGAGCGCCATCTTCGGGCCGATGCCGCTGATGCGGATCAGCTGGCGGAAGGCCGTGCGCTCCTCATGCGTGAGAAAGCCGTAGAGCAGCTGCGCATCCTCGCGCACCACCTGGTGGATCAGCAGCACCACACGCTCGCCCAGCGGCGGCAGGTTGTAGAAGCTCGACATCGGCACATCGACCTCGTAGCCGACGCCGTTGACATCGAGGAGTACCTGCGGCGGAGTCTTCTCCGCCAGCGTGCCGCTGAGCCGTCCGATCATGCGGGCAGTGTATCGGCCGACCAGGCCGGCGCGCGCCGGCCCCCGGGCCGGGCTGGCAGCACGCGGCGCCCGCGCTACTTCTGGTTGGCGTAGTTGAAATCCTTGACCTTGTCGCCGGCGAAGGTGATGTTGAGGATCTTGGACCGCACCTGCATGGACGCCAGCCCGTAGGCCGAGGCCACCATGTTGCCGTAGCTGCCACCGCCCTGGAACGACCAGGTCCAGGTCTCGCCGTCGGCATGCTGGGCTACCGACAGCGGCTCGCCGAAGGCCTGGCGCACCTGGGCCTTGGTGGTGCTGCCGCGCTGCAGCTTGGCGACGTAGGCATCGTCGAAGTCGCGGCCGGTGCTGGGCGTGCTGCAGCCACTGGCGGCGGCCGACACGGCGATGGCCAGGGCGATCCAACGGGTCTTGGACATGTACGGGACTCCTTGTGTCTGGAATGGATGTCACGATTGGGCCGGCCGTCGGCGCCGATGGTCTTCTCCGCCGTCTCTCCGAATGGAAACTTCCACCGGTTGCCACGGCCAACCCGGCCTCTGCCACACTGGCATCGACACCGTCCGGCGGGGGGAGAGACCGGAGATGACCGAAGATCACTTCCGTTTCGTGTTTGAAGACGCGGAGCTGGACGAATCGCGCCATGAACTGCGGGTGGCGGGCCAGCGGGTGCGGCTGCAGCGCCGGCCGCAGGCGCTGCTGGCCCGGCTGCTGGCCCGGCCGCGCGAGACCTTGACCAAGGACACGCTGATGGCCAGCGCCTGGCAGGGCCGCGTGGTCGAGGAGGCCGCCATCGCCAATGCGGTGTCCAAGCTGCGCGCGGCCCTGGGCCCCGCGCTGGCGGCGCGCATCGTCACCGTGCCCGGCGAGGGCTACCGCTACGACGGCGATGTGCGGCGCATCGCCGTCGGCCGGCGGCTGCACGCCAGCCTGCCGCTGCTGCCCGGCCAGCCGGTGCCCGGACGCGACGGCCATCGCCTGCTGCGCCCGCTGGGCAGTTCGTCGCACAGCGAGACCTGGCTGGCCGAGCAGCCGCGCACCGGTGACCAGCGGGTGTTCAAGTTCGCGCTGGATGCCGAGCGCCTGTCGCGCCTGAAGCGCGAGCGCACCGTGGCGCTGGCGCTGCGCCGCGCGCTGGGCCAGCGGCCCGACTTCAGCCGCCTGCTGGACGAGAACTTCGCCACGGCACCTTACTGGCTGGAGTACGCCGATGGCGGCCAGGACTTGGACCGCTGGGCCGCCCCGGACGCCGATGGCCATGGCGGGCTGCGCGCCTTGACGCCTGCGCAGCGCCTGGCGCTGGCCCGCCAGCTGGCCGAGGCCCTGGCGGCGGCGCATGGCGTGGGCGTGGTCCACGGCGACCTCAAACCAGCGAATGTGCTGATCACCCCGGCGCCGGCCAACGATCCGCCGTGGCAGCTGTGCCTGACCGACTTCGGCAGCGGGCGGGTGCTGGATGCGGCGCTGCTGGAGCGGCTACGCGTGACCCGCCTGGGCATGACGCTGGAGGCCAGCGACCCAGCCTCGGGCACGCCCTACTACATCGCCCCCGAACTGCTGGCCGGCGGCGCAGCCACCACCGCCAGCGATGTCTACTCGCTGGGCGTGATGCTGTACCAGATCTTGGCCGCCGACCTGCGCCGGCCGCTGACCAGCGGCTGGCAGCGCGACATCGACGATACGCTGCTGCACGACGACATCGCCGCCGCCACCGATCTGGCGCAGGCCAACCGGCCGCTGACCGCCGCAGTGCTGGCCGAACGCCTGCGCGCACTGCCGCAGCGCCATGCGCAGCGTGCGGCCGAGGCGGCGCAGGCCGAGCACGAGCGCCTCGACGCACAGCGCCGCGCGCGCGAGCAGGCGCGCCGGCCCTGGCGCATCGCCGCCATGCTGCTGCTGGCGGGCGGTGCCGCCACCAGCACCGCCCTGTACCTGTCGCAGCGGCGCGCCACCGAGGCGCTGGCGCAGCAGATCGCCGTGGCCCAGGCGCTGAACCGCCTGCTGCGCGAAGACCTGATCGGCGCCGCCAGCCCGGCGCGCAGCGGCCGTGCCGACATCACCGTGGCCGACGCGCTGGCCGGTGCCGCAGCGCGCATTGACGAGAAGTTCGGCGCGGCCGATGCCGCGGTGCGCGGCAGCCTGCACGCGGCGGTGCAGGCGGCGCTGTCGGACCTGTCGCGGGTGAAGGAATCGGTGGTGGAAGGGCAGCGCGCGCTGGACGCCCTGGCCCGGGGCGGTGCCGACGCCGGCGAACTGCAGCGTGTGCGGCTGCGCCTGGCGCTCGACCTGGTGCAGCTGTCGCGGCTGGACGAGGCCCGCACGGTGGTGCAGGCGATCGATGCCGCGGCCGGCACCCTGGCGCAGGACGCCGAGTTCCGCATGCGCCTGCTGTATGTGAAATCCTGGCTGGTCGGCGGCGAACTGGCGGTCCAGGCATCGACCCGGCTGCTGGAGCAGGCCATGGCGCTGGCCGACGCCTCGCCGGGGATCGAGGCCCAGGCCCGCCGCGTGGTGGCCTTTGCCCTGGCCGACAGCTACTCGATGGAGAACCGGCTCGACGAGGCCGAGCGCGTGTTCCGCCGGCTGCATGCCGAGCAGGTGAAGGCCTTCGGTGCCGACGACTCACGCACCTTGTTCACCACGGTGGGCCTGGGCCGCACCCTGGGCCAGCAGGGCCGCGTGGCCGAGGCCCGCGCCCTGCTGCAGCGCGCGGCCGAGGGCCTGGGCGCGCGGTTGGGGCCAGGCCACCGTCAGGCCCTGGATGCCCGCGACCAGCTGGCCCAGCTGCGCTGGCTGGAGAAGGACTACGCCGGCGCGGCCCGCGACTGGGCGCTGGTGCATCAGGGCTTCGTGGCGCTGCTGGGGGCCGGCGCCAGCCAGAGCCTCACGGTGCAGACCAACCTGGCCATGGCCACCCACCGCAGCGGCGACGCGCGCACGGCGGCCGCGCTGCTGCGCGACGCGCTGGCGCGGGCGCGGGGCTTTCTGGATGAGCATGCGCCGCAGGTGCAGCAGCTGCGCTTTGCCCTGGCCGACGCACTGCTGGACCTGCAGCAGCGCCGCGAGGCAGCGGCCCTGCTGCCCGGCCTGGAGCCGGCGGCACTGCACAACGCCCAGCCCGAGTCGGACTGGCCGCAGCGCCTGGCCGCGTTGCGCCAGCGCGCCGGGCTGTGAGGCGCAGGCCGCGCCGGCTCAGCGGCGGAACAGGCCCAGGCGCTGCGCTTCGAGCGCGGCCTCGGCGCGCGAGCTCACGTTGAGCTTGCGGTAGATCTGCTTGACGTAGTCGGCGATGGTGTGGCGGCTCAAGCCCAGCTGCACACCGATCTCGGGCAGCGTGAAGCCCTTGGCCACGCGCAGCAGCACCTCGCTCTCGCGCTCGGTCAGCTGCACATCGGGCATGGCATTGGCCTGCGGCTTGGCCTGGGCGGCGAAGTACTTGATGACCTTGCGCGCGATCGACGGCGACAGCGGCGGCTCGCCCTGGCTGATGCGCTGCAGCTGCTCGGTGATCAGCTCGCGC
>CAYPDO010000436.1:1274-4439 GCA_964409495.1 uncultured Bordetella sp. | reverse complement strand
GCCTCGGCACGCGCGAGATCGAGGAGAGCATCTCCAGCCACCCGGCAGTGGCCGAGGTCGCCGTGGTCGGCGTGGCCGACCAGCTCAAGGGCCAGGTGGCGATGGCCTTCGTGGTGCTGAAGGACGCCAGCCAGGCCGAGACGCCCGAGGCGGCGCTGAAGCTCGAAGGCGCGATCATGAAGGTGGTGGACGACCAGCTCGGCGCCGTGGCGCGGCCGGCGCGGGTGCGCTTCGTCAGCGGCCTGCCCAAGACGCGCTCGGGCAAGCTGCTGCGCCGTGCCATCCAGGCGGTGTGCGAGGCCCGCGACCCGGGCGACCTGACGACCATCGAGGATCCCGGCACGCTGATGCAGATCAAGGATCTGTTCACGCCGGGCTGACACGCGGCGCGCCAGGCGCCGGCCTGCGCCGGGCCAGACCCGCCATCCGGCCGTCCGTCGCAACGTGGCGGCGGCCGGTCGGGCATCGCGTGCAGAATCGACGCCGCCGTTCACGAGGCGGCGTCAACCCACTTCTGCCCACGATGCAACGACCCCTTTCCGCCTTGCTGCTGGCCCTGGCCGGCGGCACCTCGCTGGCCGCCCCCGCGGCCGACACGGCCCGACCCGCCACGCCGCGCGACATCGGCGTCGACTTTCCCCAGTACGCCAGCGCCCAGGCGCTGAAGACGGCCTGCGACCAGGGCCTGGCCGCCACGCGGCGCGAACTGCTGCGCATCGAGAAGCGCCCGGTCGACAAGGGCTGGCTGGCCGCCTACGACGCCTTCACCGCGGCCATCGAGGACCGCGCCAACCCGATCACCTTCGTCTCGGCCGTGCACCCCGACAAGGCGCTGCGCGAGGCCTCGGAGGCCTGCGAGCTGCGCTGGAACGACTTCTTCTCCACGCTGGGCCAGAACGAGAAGCTCTACCGCGCGGTCAAGTCGCTCACCGGGGCCGACGAGACCGACCGCCAGCTGCTGAAGAAGATGCGCGAGGACTTCGAGGACGCCGGCGTGGGCCTGCCGCCCGCCCAGCGCGCGCGTGCCAAGGCGCTGAACGACAAGATCGCCGAGCTGGGCCAGGCCTTCGACCGCAACATCCGCGATGCCAACATCAAGGTGGCCTTCACCGAGGCCGAGCTGGCCGGCGTGCCCGAGGGCGTGTGGAAGAAGGCCGCGCGCGATGCCGAGGGCCGCGTGCTGCTGGGCCTGTCGTACCCCGAGTACCTGCCGCTGATGCAGAACGGCGACAACGCCGCCGCGCGCGAGCGCATGTGGCGCGCCAAGCAGAACGAGGGCGGCGAGGCCAACCTGAAGCTGCTGGACGAGATCGTCCAGCAGCGCAAGGAATACGCCGGCATGTTCGGCGCGGCCAGCTGGGCCGAGTTCCAGACCCGCCGGCGCATGGCCGAGTCGCCGCAGCGCGTGGCGGCCTTCCTGGCCGACGTGAAGGGTGCCGTCGAGGCGCGCGAGCGCCGCGAGATCGACGAGCTGCGCCGCGCCAAGGCCGAGCACCTGGGCCTGGCCGTGGAGGCCACGCGCTTCGAGCGCTGGGACCTCAGCTACTACACCGAGCGCGTGCGCAAGGCGCGCTACGCGGTCGACCAGGAGGCCTTCCGCCAGTACTTCCCGCCACAGGAAAGCCTGCAGTTCACGCTGCGCCTGATCGAGACGCTGATGGGCGTGCGCTACCAGCGCGTGGACGGCGCCAAGGCCTGGCACCCCGAGGTGCAGACCTATGCCGTCAGCGACGCGGCCAGCGGCAAGCCGCTGGGCCTGATGCGCGTGGACCTCTACCCGCGCGAAGGCAAGTACAACCACGCTGCGGTGTGGCCGGTGCGTGGCGCCAGCACGCAGTTGAAGCGCAGCACCCAGGCGCACCTGGTGGTCAACTTCGACCGCAAGGGCCTCACGCTGGACGAGCTGGAGACCTTGCTGCACGAGCTGGGCCATGCGGTGCACACCAACCTGTCGGCCACGCGCTGGGTGCAGCAGGCCGGCACCAGCGTGCAGCGCGACTTCGTCGAGGCGCCCTCGCAGATGCTGGAGGACTGGGTGTTCGACGCGCGCACGCTCAAGCTGTTCGGCGAGGTCTGCCCCAGCTGCCAGCCGGTGCCCGAGGCCCTGCTGGCCCAGGCCAAGGCTGCGCACCACTACGGCAAGGGCGTGCAGGCCTCACGCCAGCACCTGTATGCCAGCTACGACATCGCGCTCTACGGCCCCGAGCCGCGCGACGCCATGGCGCTGTGGGCACAGATGGAAGGCACCACGCCGCTGGGCCATGTGAAGGGCAGCATGTTCCCGGCCGGCTTCAGCCACATCGCCACCGGCTACAGCGCCGGCTACTACGGCTACCTGTGGAGCCTGGTGGTGGCGGCCGACATGCGCACCGCCTTTGCCGCCGACAAGCTGGACGCCCGGGTGGGCCGCCGCTACCGCAACAGCGTGCTGGCCAACGGCAGCTCGCGCCCGCCGGCGCAGCTGGTGCGTGATTTCCTGGGGCGCGACTTCAACGCCAACGCCTTCTTTGAGGACCTGAAGAAATGAGCCGTCTGCATGCCACACCGGCCCTGTGCCGCATGGCCACCTCGGTGGGCCTGGCCTGTGCGCTGATCGTTGCGGCCCCGGCCGTGCTGGCGCAGACGGCCGCCCCCGGCGCGGCCAAGCCGCGCATCGAGAAGGCCGCCGACCTGCCGCGCTTCAGCTACCCGGTGCAGGGCCAGCTGGAAGACATCGTGCGCACGGCCGAGCGCTTTGCGCCGCTGGCCAGCGCACTGCGCCGCGACACCGAGGCGGTGCTGGCCGGTTACGACATCCCCGACCGCGCCACCCAGCGTGAGCTGCTGGGCCGCCTGGCCACGCTGGACTACCTTGACGGCCGCTACGACGCCGCGCTGGCGCGCATCGAGCAACTGCGCGCGCTGCAGGACAAGCCGGCCGACAAGCTGCTGTCAGGCCTGCGTCTGCGCGCGATGGCCACCGCGGCCAAGACGCAGGCACGCGGCAGCGAAACCTGGCGCCAGGCCGTGGTGGCGCAGATGGCACGCGATCTCGCGGCCATGCCCTATGCGGTGGTCGAGAACGACATCAAGGGCGCCAAGGCCAGCGCCGAGCTGATGGGCGAAGGCCTGGTGCTGGGCGGCATCCGCGAGCGCCTGCAGCCCATGGCCGACAGTGCCGGCACG
>CAYPDO010000436.1:0-1174 GCA_964409495.1 uncultured Bordetella sp. | reverse complement strand
GCCGGCCCAGGGCGAGCTGATGCCCATCCCCGAGGCGCTGCGCAGCCGCCTGCCGCAGATGGTGGCCACCACCAAGGGCCTGTCGGACCTGCAGTCGGGCATCGACAGCGCCGAGGCCAGCCAGGTCAAGCAGCAGCTGTCCAAGCTGGCGCCGGCCGACTACAAGGCCACCATCGAGGAACTGGGCCTGGGTGGCAACTACGAGCACGGCACCCATGTGGCCGGCATCGCGCTGGCCGGCAACCCGCATGCGCGCCTGGTGGTGGGGCGCATCGAGTTCGGCCACACGCTGCGGCCCGACCCCTGTCCCTCGCTCGATCTGGCCCGGCGCGACGCCGCCAACTACGCTGCGGTGGTGGGCTTCTTCCAGCGCCAGGGCGTGCGCGTGGTCAACATGAGCTGGGGCGGCAGCGTGGGCGATGTCGAGCGCGAACTGGAGCAATGCAGCATCGGCGCCACGCCCGAGGCGCGCAAGGCCCAGGCCCGCGCGCTCTTCGACATCGGCAAGCAGGCGCTCACCCAGGCCATGGCTGCCGCGCCGGAGATCCTGTTCGTGGCCGCGGCCGGCAACAGCAACCGCGATTCCAGCTTCGACGAGGCCAGCCCGGCCGACATCGTGCTGCCCAATCTGCTGGTGGTGGGCGCGGTGGACCGCGCCGGCGACGAGGCGCCGTTCACCAGCTACGGCCCCACCGTGAAGGTGCATGCCAACGGCTACCAGGTGGAAAGCTACCTGCCGGGCGGTGCACGCGTGGCGCTGTCGGGCACCTCGATGGCCGCGCCGCAGGTCAGCAACCTGGCGGCCAAGCTGCTGGCAGTGAAGCCTTCGCTGACGCCGGCCCAGCTGGTGCAGGCGATCACCGGCACGGTGGAGCGCTCGGCCGACGGCCGGCGCCTGCTGATGCACCCGAAGGCCGCGCTGGCCGCGGTGCAGGCCGCGCGCTGAAGCGGGTGCGGCGGCCGGCGCCGGCAGCGCGCCGGTGCCGGCCCGCCGCGGTTTAAAGCACCTCGCTGGCGAAATCGGCAAGGCGCGAGCGCTCGCCGCGCGCCAGCATCACATGGCCGCTGTGCGGCCAGCCCTTGAAGCGGTCGACCGCATAGGTCAGGCCGCTGGAGCCTTCGGTGAGGTAGGGCGTGTCGATCTGCGCCAGGTTGCCCAGGCAGACGATCTTGG